>JAHDBB010000668.1 GCA_020630635.1 Chitinophagales bacterium | reverse complement strand
CCTTGTCGAGGTGAAAAACAAAATTCTGTTCCGCAATCTGCTTGATTCCCCACTAAATTGGTGAAACGAAAGGTTCCACAGCCTTCTTGTGTATCTTCAATGGATTCTGCATTTCCAATACAAAAGTCGTTGTTATCAGCCGTAATGGTATTGATGTTGATGTCAATGTAGTACGGATCATCTCCTTCACTTCCGATACCTGGAGCAGCAAAAGGTGGTGGGTCATCATTGTTATTTTTACAATCAGAAAGTTGACCGTATGTTACGTGGGTTAGACATAATAAACAACCCAAAATAAGGTAAGTTTTAAGACAACAACATAGGTCTAGCGTGTACCTTAACAAAAGGTAAGATTTGTTTTCCATAATCAATTTTTTAAGTTAGAAACAGTTAGTTTTAATTAGTTAGATTTCAATTTCAAGAATAACTTTGTTTTCTTATTTCATTTTTTTTGGAGAGAACGGATATAGCTTCGTTGTAACGGGTCTCCCCGCTATCCGTTCTTATGAATACAGCTTCGCCACTACACCCGCCAACGCTTGTGCATTCATACCACTGCTATCGGGTCTATATGGTTGCAGAAAGAACTTCTTAGTCCCAGCAATATTTGCTACCTGATAGAGTGTCACTAATATAAGCCTGTGAATATGTTTATTGGAAAAAGGGCAATAAGGCACAAATCACAGACTGATTTATCTATGTTATTTTATTAAAGATTTTAAAACAAGGATGGAAGAAATTAGTTGAGAGATAACAATAAAACCCTGCATTATGTATTGATACATAATGAAAAAAGGTGAGTAAAGAAAGAATTGTTATGGGAACAATGAGGAGATTACTTAACTCAAAGGGATATAGTTGTTTATTTCATAAAAGTTTTTTGGATTAAAAAATAATAAAATAACTCCATTTCACTATTTTCAGTGCTAAAATAATGTTTTTTTTCAAATATTAAAAGGTATCGGATGTTTTTTACCCTTATATACATTAAAAAAAACTTTAATTAATAATTAATCTTTATAACAAAGCATTGATTATCAATTACAAAAAGACATATTTTTGACATAAAAAATGCTGCTTTATCTTACAATATTTTTTTTGAAAATATTTTTTCAGCCTAAAAACATCTAACTTATTATATTTATAACTCATCAAAATGGTGATCAAGTGTTGGCAAAACATAAAGACAAATTTTAAGATTCAGTAACTATCTGACCTTTCCAAATAGCCCCGATAGGAGTGGTATTCGTGTAGAAGCGTTGGCTTAAGAAAACCTAGCCACACGAATGAGAACGGATAGCGGGACTTTCCAACACGACGAAGCTCCCAACCTTTCGCTCCTAAAAAATAAAAATCACGAATTGAACTGCATTCATCATTACAACAACCGTTCGCTCCTAAAAATAAAAAAGCCCCAGACCTTCTAAATAAAAGTCTGGGGCTATGACTAGCAGTGAAAAAACGTTTTATGTAAATTTGAAAAAGTTAATCCAATCGCAAGAATTTTTGAAGGTATTCTTCTTGATCGACTTTGACCGAAATCACATAAATACCCAATGGCAAGTCTGCTACGTTTATTTGTAAAACGTTGTTGCCTTGTACCAATTCAGTATCCATTGATTTGACCAAACGTCCGACGACATCATATACGCCAACTGTCGCATAACTTGCTTCTGTAGAAACAAACTCTACATTCAATTCATTGATCGCTGGTACAGGACTTAACTTTAATTCTGTACTTAAATCCACTAACTCACGATAACCCGCTCCTGCATTGGCGTAACAAGTCGCACATTCGTTATATGTATCGTTGATTAAACCTAAAAGGTGCGTGATGCTTCCTAAATCGGTTCCTACCTCTTCGCCTCCCAATGCTTGGTTGGCTAATGTCAATAAGGCTCCGACTGTTGGTACTGGCAATAAGTCAATCACTTCGCTTGCTGTCGCATCTCCTCCCAATTGAGCAATGATACAATCGTTGAGATTTAAGAATGCCAAGTTAGGGTCTAAACGAATGTTAAGCATCAAAGTAATCGTTTGGGCTGCCAATGTATTGGTGAGTCGTCCTTTGTTATTCAATTGACTAAAGTTGGTGTCTTCTAAACAGTCTGTACCTGCATCTGCTGTATAATTTCCATTTGGTAAAGTCGCATTAGCACTACCAACACTTGGCAATAACTGGATAATACAATTAGGATCAGAGATGGTTACGGTATTGCTTCCAGAGCCAATGACAATTGGCCCACTTGATAATAAATCATCTAATAAGTTAGGAGTTGAAGTATTATTGTAACGCCCTTTTTTGTTTCCATAGAATCCTTGTGTAAGTGTACAGAACTCTTCGGCATCACAAAGTACAATTATTTTAGCCGTACAAGTTTCGCTCACATTGCCACAGTCGTCTTCTGCTTGGAAAGTCACCGTCAACATTCCGCCACTCATAATCAATGCGTCAGAAGTATAGTCATTAGAGATGGTTACCTCATCGTCACAATTATCGGAAGCTTGTGCGCTGTTTAACCAAGCTAAAATATCGGCTTCTGTATATTCTCCACAATACAGTATCAAATCTTCTGAAGGACAGGTAAGCTCTGGTGCGGTGGTATCTACTAATTGAATGATAAAGTAAATTTGAGTAGAATTGCCACATTCATCGGTTGCCGTCCAACTGCATTCAAAGAATTGCTCATCTGGACAATCGCCTGCTCCTAAATAACGGTCTTGGAATACAACAGACGGATTATCATCACAATTATCAGATACATCTACATATTGATCTTCTGGTACTGCAATGAAGGGGAAACTACTGCATTCATACACTAGGGTTTCTCCACTCTCTAAGGATGTAACTCCAAGAAAATCTAACAAGTCTTGGTTAAACTCAACACTAGGACCTTCTATATCTCCTACACAAGATTCTTCAAAGACACAGCTACATGTTTCATAGTCGTAAGAATCAATAGTGCATTCACTACCATCGTCACAATCTTGTGGAATCGGTTCGTTGATACATTCACAATTGTCTTCATCAAAAATATCTAAAGTACATTCTTTTCCGTCATCACAACTTGGTGGAAGAAATTCGCAGCCTGCATCTGTACATACATCCGTTGTCAAGTCGCATCCATCGTCACAGTTGTCAT
>JAHDBB010000667.1 GCA_020630635.1 Chitinophagales bacterium | reverse complement strand
TTTTAATCCCCAATTCACGTTGTTTTAGAATTTTATCCCAAAATATACATCATTACAATCGGATTGCTATAACTTGATTAGCCATCCGATTTTTTTTACTAGGAATGAATTAAATCCTACATTCGCTTAAACAAAAGACCGTTTCTAAATGTTTTGTCCAAAGCCAACTAGCCCTGATAGTAGTGGTATAAATGCAAAAGCGTTGGCGTGGGTTGTGGTGAGGCTGCATGCATAAGAACGGATAGCAGGACTTCCCATTACGACGAAGCACCCAACCCTTCGCTCCAAAAAAGAAAAAACAACAATACACAGAATCACGATGTAAAGCAAATTCACGAATTTGCTCGCTCGCTCACTCTCTCAATCTCAACAAAAAAACTATGTCCGACATCACCATCCGAGAAGCCCAAGAAATGATTGACCAGTGGATCAAAACCATTGGAGTCCGATACTATAGCGAATTGACCAACATGGCGATTCTTACCGAAGAAGTAGGCGAAGTAGCCCGACTCATGGCACGAATCTATGGCGAACAATCCTTCAAAAATCCAGATGAAGCCCACAACTTAGGAGACGAACTAGCCGATGTCCTTTGGGTACTCATGTGCATTGCCAACCAAACAGGAATCGACCTCACCGATGCCCTACAAAAAAACATCGACAAAAAAACCAAACGAGACAAAGACCGCCACCAAAACAATGAAAAACTAAAAGAGTAAATGTAAAAAAAATATGTAACATGTAAATCAGAACCGAAAAAGAAGCGTTGGCAATGCTTAATTACTGGTAACGGGGCGATGGCTTTGTGGGCGGAACGTATGATTGAGCGAGATTTTATTTCGGGGTCGCCCAGACATTTTTATCGACTGAAAAATGAATGCCCCCTCTGGCGAAGACAAGGAAATGGACAGTCAAAACACACAAAAAACGTGTCTCCGCTGGCGGGAGAATTAAAGAGGGTGGACACATAACATCCACAAAACACGCTTTTTAATCTTAAATTCACGTTAATCCAAAATCCACCTATCATCACCCCTTCCAAAACGGCAACTTCACCACCTTCGCCCTCAACCGCTTCTTACGCACCTCAATAAAAAACTCCGTTCCCACCTTCGCAAATTTCTTCTCCACATAACCCAAACCAATAGCCTTACCCAAAGAAGGCGATTGCGTACCTGAAGTCACCCGACCAATAACCTCCTCCTTTTCATCCAAAATACGATAATCCTTACGAGGAATCCCCCGATCCAGTAACTCAAATCCCACCAATTTACGCTTCAAACCATCCGTCTTTTGTTGAAGCAAAAGATCCTTCGCAATAAAATCCTTATTAAATTTCGTAATCCAGCCCAAACCAGCTTCCAAAGGCGAAGTCGTATCATCAATATCATTGCCATACAAACAATACCCCATTTCCAAACGAAGCGTATCTCTAGCAGCCAGACCAGCCGCCGCTAAACCTTCTGCCTTGCCAGTCTCCCAAATCGCCTCCCAAAGTTTAGGACCATGTACTGGCGATACATAAAGCTCAAATCCACCAGCCCCTGTATAACCCGTAGCCGACACCAATACATTTTCAATCCCAGCGACAGTCGCATGCGTAAAGTGATAATAAGTAATAGCTTTTACATCTTCCTCACACAATTTGCTCAAAATATCCACCGCTTTAGGACCTTGTAAAGCCAAAAGAGCCGTTTGATCAGAAATATCCGTCAATTGCACAGAATCACTATTTTGTTGAGAAAGCCATTCAAAATCTTTCTCAATATTAGCTGCATTGACCACCAACATATAACGATTTTTGGCTAGGCAATAAACCAGCAAATCATCTACAATCCCACCTTTTTCATTGGGTAAATAAGCATATTGAACCTGCCCAATACCCAATTTTGCCACATCATTACTCACTACTTTTTGCAGAAAATTAAGGGCGTTTTCACCTTCAACCAAAAACTCCCCCATATGGGATACATCAAACAAACCCGCCTTATTACGGACACTTTGATGCTCTTCTTTGATAGAATTGTACACAATAGGCATCTCAAAACCAGCAAAAGGACTGATTTTAGCACCTAACTTTTCATGAAATGAGAAAAAACAAGTATGTTTTGTCATAATGGTTTGATTATCAGTTATTTAAAAAATGGTGATTATTTTCAATTTCAAAATAAATTATTGTCTCATTGCTGAACAATTAAATGTAAAATTTGTTTATGTATTTCATAATCAGCAAGAAATGTATTTTTTATTATATAATAAAACAATAAATATTCTATCTTTTAAAAACTAAATTTGCACATTCTAATTCATTTTTATTAGTTTTGGGGCGATTTTAAGGATTTTTTCATTACACAAATAATAAACTTCAAATAAGTAAACTATGAAGAAAGCAGAACTTTTAAAGAAAATAGCTGAGGATGCAGGTATCTCTCAAGCACAAGCAGGAGCTGCTCTAGAATCTTTTACCAACGCAATTGTTGAAACATTGAAACAAGATGACAAACTAAGTCTTTTAGGATTTGGTACTTTCACAATCAAGCACCTTCCAGAAAGAATGGTGTACAATCCAAGTGCTGGTGAAAAGGTAAAAGCAAAAGCTAAGAATGTGGTAAAGTTCAAGCCAGGTAAAGGTTTGACGGATCGTGTTCAATAATTTTGTCGTAACTATGTAAATTAAAAGATATAAAGGCGAGGAACTTCACAGGTTTCTTGCCTTTTTCTTTTTGGAGAGAACAGTTATTACTCTTTCATCGTTACAGGTCTTCCCGCTATCCGTTCTCATTCGTGCCGCCTCTCCACAACCCACGCCAACGCTTCAGACACGAATACCACTACTATCGGGTCTAGTTGGTTGAGGACAGAACGTTTATGTTTAGGACGGACTGTTCATATTTTACATGTTGGGACGAATGTGGCGTAAAGGACACTAATCTTTCGTTATCAAAAGATCTTATATGGTCAAAAAACCACAAAAAGAACCGAAACGTCCCCTTACGTCCCCTTACGTCCCTTTTTAAAACGCCCCATCGTCCCCAAATTCAAAATATTTGTAACCCCAAGAGTCACTTTTTCGTTGACGACTATCGACTATCGACTATCGACTATCGACTATCGACTATCGACTATCGAATATCGACTATCGACTATCGACTATCGACTATCGACTATCGACTATCGACTATC
>JAHDBB010000666.1 GCA_020630635.1 Chitinophagales bacterium | reverse complement strand
GATAGTCGATAGTCGATAGTCGATAGTCGATAGTCGCAAACGAAAAAGCGAATTACTAGGTTACAAATTTGGGACGACGGGACGTTTTAAAAAGGGACGGAAGGGGACGTTTCGGTTCTTTTTCTGGTTTTTATTTCGATCTATTATCAGTCGATTATCAAAAAATTAAACGTCCCTCATGTCACATTCGTCCCATCGTCACAACTTCTGATCCTTAAGAAGTACAGACCTTTACCCAATAGCCCCGATAGGAGTGGTATTCGTGTGAAGCGTTGGCTGCCTAAAACTAGGCAACACGAATGAGAACGGATAGCGGGACTTTCTATCACAACGAAGCGATAAACGTTCGCTCCTAAAAAAAACAAAAAATAAGATAACAAATAAATCCATATCATGATTATAGAAATGACTGTCCCTGCTGTGGGCGAAGCTGTTACAGAAGTAACCCTCTCTGCTTGGTTAATAGAAGATGGAGCGTATGTTGAAATGGACCAAGTATTGTGTGAATTAGAGTCTGATAAAGCAACTTTGGAATTGCCTGCTGAAAAGGCTGGAATTGTGAAGCATGTTGCACAAGAAGGAGATGACTTGCCCATTGGTGGCTTGATTTGTACGATTGATACAAGTGCTACTCCTGCTGAAACAGCGACACCTAAAAAGGAAGCAGTTGCGGTGGAAGAAGCGGCTCCTGTTGAAAAGAAAACAGCTACACCTCCTCCTGCTAATAGTAGCCCTGCTAGTGGACATCCTTCCCCTGCTGCTGGTAAAATATTGCGTGAAAATGGGGTGGATGCTTCTAATGTGGCAGGTACAGGAAAAGGTGGGCGTATTACGAAAGAGGATGCTCAAAAAGCTGTTCAGAATAAGACGGCTGCACCTCCCAAAAAAGAGTCTAAACCTGCTGCTACTCCTGCTGTTCCTATTGCTCCAAGTACTGCTTTTGGTCGGGAAGTACGAACAGAAAAAATGTCTCGTCTTCGTCGAACCATTGCTTCTCATTTGTTGCATGCTAAGAACGATACAGCAATGCTTACGACTTTCAATGAAGCCGATATGAGTGGCATCTTGGGACTTAGAAAACAGTATAAAGAAGCGTTTAAAGAAAAGTATGGTGTAAGTTTGGGTTTTATGGGCTTTTTTATGAAAGCTTGTGCGCTTACTTTGATGGAAATGCCTGCGGTGAATGCTCAAATTAATAAAGAACAAACCCATCTTCAGTTTCATGATTTTGTAGATATTTCTATTGCTGTTTCTACTCCTAAAGGTTTGGTAACACCTGTTATCCGCAATGTGGAGTCATTGAATTTGCAGCAAATTGAATCGGAAGTAAAACGATTGGCGTTGAAAGGTAGAGATGGTAAATTGACGATGGAAGAGATGACTGGCGGAACTTTTACGGTTAGTAATGGTGGGGTCTTTGGCTCACTTCAATCTACCCCGATTCTCAATGCACCTCAATCAGCTATTTTGGGAATGCACAAAATTCAG
The DNA here is from genome assembly GCA_020630635.1 of Chitinophagales bacterium. Taxonomy (GTDB): domain Bacteria; phylum Bacteroidota; class Bacteroidia; order Chitinophagales; family UBA2359; genus JAHDBB01. The sequence goes on along the minus strand of JAHDBB010000666.1, from coordinate 1,697 downwards.
GAACGTCCGATGGCGGTCAATGGAGAAGTAGTTATTTTGCCGATGATGTATCTGGCATTGTCCTATGACCATCGTATTATTGATGGCAAAGAAGCGGTGACTTTCTTGGTAAAAGTGAAAGAGAAATTGGAAACACCAGTGAGAATGATGTTGCATATATAGTAGTGACGAGTGACTGGTGACTGAGTAGTGACCTGTGATTGTGGTTATTTTAGTCGATATTGGGATTTTTAGAGGAAACAATCAATAGCAATTTTAGCAGATTTTCAAGGAAAGTTGTATTGTTGAGACAATCCTTTTACAAGTCCCTCGTTATAAGTTTTTGGAAAGACCACCAGTACGTATTTACATTATTATTATTCATAAAAATAGTAAAAAACCTAAAATAAAAAGTTGTTTTTTTGCTAAAAAGTGGAAAATATTTTGTAAATTTATGGTGGAATTAAACCCTATGTTCTTTGGAAAGGAATACAAGTAGTCTTGTACTTTAAGTATATATTTATTAATTAAAAAGTTATATTATTATGGCGAACTCAGAAAAAGAAAAGGTACTTCAGTTGACATTAGACAAGTTGAACAAGCTGCACGGAAAGGGTACTATTATGAAATTAGGAGATTCTACAGCTGTACAAAATACAGATGTAATAGGATCAGGATCTCTAGGATTAGACATTGGTTTAGGGATCAATGGTTATCCAAAAGGAAGAATTGTCGAGATTTATGGACAAGAATCTTCAGGAAAGACAACCTTAGCCATTCATGCAATTGCAGAATGTCAGAAAGCAGGTGGTCTTGCCGCATTTATTGATGTAGAACACGCTTTTGATAGCACTTATGCTGCTAATTTGGGCGTAGATGTTGAAAATCTCTACATCTCTCAACCTGATTATGGGGAACAAGCGTTGGAAATTGCCGACCACCTCATTCGTTCAGGAGCATTAGATATTGTTGTTATTGATTCAGTAGCAGCCCTCGTTCCTTTAAGTGAATTGGAAGGAGAGATGGGCGAATCAAAAATGGGATTGCAGGCAAGATTGATGTCTCAAGCAATGAGAAAACTTACAGGTAGCATCAGTCGTACTAATTGCCTTTGTATTTTTATCAATCAAATTCGTGAAAAGATTGGAGTCATGTTTGGGAATCCTCAAACGACTACAGGTGGTAACGCATTGAAGTTCTATTCTTCTGTTAGATTAGAAATTCGTCGTTCTACTCAAATTAAAGACGGTACTGATGTGCGTGGTAATCGTACAAAAGTAAAGGTTGTTAAAAATAAGGTTGCTCCACCATTTAAGCAAGTCGAGTTTGATATTATGTATGGACAGGGAATTTCTAAAACAGGTGAAATTCTGGATTTAGGAGTTGAATTAGGGATTATTAACAAAAGCGGTGCTTGGTTTAGTTACGAAGGGTCTAAAATTGGGCAAGGTCGTGAAAATGTTAAAAAATTCTTGAAAGACAATCCTGAATTGGCGGACAGTTTAGAAGATCAAATTAAGGCTCATTATTTTGGGACAGGTGATACTTCAGTAGAACCAGAAACAACTGCTGCTACTAATACAGAGGAAACTCAAGAAAGTGATGAAAAAGCGGTGAAAGAGACGAAGAAAAGTAAGAAAAAATAAAATCAGCTTTTTCCAATCAACGGATTGAAAAAAACCCTTCTAGGGACACACTTATGTGTGTCCCTTTTTTTT
>JAHDBB010000048.1:18211-19724 GCA_020630635.1 Chitinophagales bacterium | reverse complement strand
TCTAAATTCTAAAAATGGTTCATCTTCTATACGTTGCGTCCATTCAAAATAGCCCCGATAGTAGTGGTATGAATGCACAAGCGTTGGCTTCACAAAACTTGGCTGCATTCATAGGAACGGATAGCGGGACTTTCCAATGCGACGAAGTACCCAAACTTTCGCTCCCAATAAGTCAAGAACTGAACCGAACTATCAACCATTGACTTTAGATTTAATGAAAAATAATATGCAGGGCGATCAGCGAAACCAATAAGCCTAATCCAATGCTCCGAATACTTTTGGAATTGAACTGTACCAAGTCGCTCCACTTTTTCCAACCTGTCGAAAAAGAGGCGATATTGACAAAAGCAAAAGCGATCAAAATTACCCACATCGCCCGAACAAAATAATTCATCTCTGGGAATACTTGGATAATGATAAGGTGTAAAGGAATGGTCGAAAGGAAGGCGGCTAAGGTAGCTTTTCGATGGGGTGTCACCAAGAAAGCAGCCGTACAAATCAAAACTACAATACCGCAGTTGATGTAATAACGAAGCTCATTTAATGTATGAGTAAACGCAGCCTCTGGATTTTTGAACTTGACATACAAAAGAACCAAACCCATCGTAATGCCTGTTATCAATGTCACCAAAATCGTTCTACGTCCTACATTTACAACCTGTTGATCTGTCGCATTTTTATTGATGTATTCCTTGTAAATATCAATCGAAAATAGGGTCGCCAATGAATTAAAAGTCGAATCTACGGTACTCATCAAAGACGCAAATAAAGCGCATAAAATAATGCCTTTGACACCCGTTGGCAAGTAGTTGGAAACCAAATAAGGAAATGCCATATCAGGCTCTGCCAAACCATTCGCTCCCAAAATTCCGACTAAGGCAATACCTGGAATCACAATCAAAACCGCCATGACATACTTCATCAATCCGCCCACCATCAAACCAATTTGAGCCTCTCGCAAATTCTTTGCCGCCAATGAACGCTGCATCACTGTTTGATTCGCACACCAGTAGTTGATATTAAGTAGGAATAAACCAAAGATATGAATCCAAGGCAGTTTGGGATGATCGGCTGGAAGGTGTAAATGCATCAAATCGGGCGTTTTGACATAAAGCTGCTGCCATCCTCCCAAATGATAAATTGCCACAAATAATACCACAAAACCTCCTGTCAGTAATATCCCAAATTGGATAATATCGGTTTTGACAACGGCCGCCAATCCTCCAAAGTAGGTATAAACGGCTGAAAAAATCCCTAAGCCCACAATCAAAACGGAAATACGGATGATGCGTTCATCGCTGATAAAAGTGAAGTAATCGCCAAAAACTAAATCGGCTGCATAGGCTCCCCAAAACAGGGCTGCTCCCAATGTCAAGGTCGAAAAAAGAGCGATATTGGCGAGCGAGTAAAATAAGCCAACAGTATTCCCCAAACGCTTTTTGATAAATTGTGTAATCGTTATCACACCGTCTCGCAAGTACATCGGAACGAATATAAACGCAGCCATTAAGAT
>JAHDBB010000048.1:0-18111 GCA_020630635.1 Chitinophagales bacterium | reverse complement strand
TTATCACACCGTCTCGCAAGTACATCGGAACGAATATAAACGCAGCCATTAAGATTCCTTGTATCGCATTGATTTCTAAGCTAGCTTGGGCAAGTCCGTATAAATATGCCGAACCCATCATTCCTAAAAATTGATAGCCTTGTATGTTGGTCGCTATGGTGGAAAGGGCGATGGAAGGCCAACGCAAATTACGGGAGCTTAGAAAATATTCTTCGGTGGTTGCTTCTTTGCCTTGACGACCTGATATGGCGGTGATGAATATGGCAATGAAGTAAACGATGACTATGATTAAATCTATCAATTGGTTTTGGTTTTTTAGGTTTGATTTTATTATGTCCTGATTCCTGCACCCAATGGACTCATCGGTTCTTCTGTTGGAATACGCCCTTGTTCAATCGGCATTGAAAGGGTTTTCAATTGGGGTAAAACGTATTTGGCAAAGAGGTTGCATTCGTCTAAATGCGGATAGCCTGAAAAGATAAATGAACGGATGCCCATATCCATGTATCGCTTTATTTTGGCGACAATCTGATCGGGATCTCCTACCAATGCTGCGCCACAACCTGACCTTGCTCGCCCGATTCCTGTCCATAAATGCGGTTCTGCATATCCTTCATCATCGGCTATTTCACGCATCGTTGCTTGTCGAGCGACTCCGTAAGATTTGGCATCTAAGGCTCGTTCTCGAATCTCTTTTCCATGTTCCGCTTCTAATTTAGACATCAAACGTTGGGCATAGGCTCTTGCCTCATCTTCCTTCTCACGAACAATGACATGAACTCTTAATCCAAAATCAACTGTTCGATTATAGGTCGCTGCTTTTTCGCTCATATTCGACATCAAGCCATAGATTTTTGTTTCGGTTTCGGGCCACATCAAATAGACATCACAATGTTGAGCGCATAGTTCTACGCCTGGTGGTGAGTAGCCTCCAAAATACAACAAAGGTCCGCCATTTTGTTGATAAGGTTTTACGGGATCGGTCTTCAATTGTATGTTGTAGTATTCGCCTTTGAAGTCGATAAAATCTTGTGTCCATCCTTGTTTTAATATCTCAATCACTTCTCTGGAACGCTGGTATCTTTCGGCTGAACCCAATTCTGTTCCTGGTAAATTGGATGATATGATGTTGATGGTCAAGCGTCCTTTTAAGATGTGGTCTAAGGTTGCAATCGCTCTTCCCAACATTGGTGGATGGACTTCTCCACATCGAATGGCAGCGAGTAAGTTGATGTTTTTCGTCAAAGGCGCAACGGCTGATGCGAAGGTCATCGTATCTTGTCCGACCTGATAAGATGATGGACATAAGATGTTTCGATAGCCTAATTTATCTGCTGTTAATAAGATGTTGGAAGCATTTTCCCAATTGCTTTTATATTGCATGCTGCGTTCTCCTAAGAACTCGTCATCTCCGTTGCAGATGGGCGCAAACCAAGAGATTTCGGCTCCGTCTAAATGCCGAGAACGTACTTGTATTTCTTTTTTATTTTCCATTTTTGTTTTTTTAGTCAATCGTCCGTAGTCGATGGTCAATAGTTGTCACAATAGATATTCGACTTACTTTTTTCTTTAATTGTAATGTTTTTTGGGAGAGAAAGGTTTGTCTTTCATCGTCACAGGTCTCCCCGCTATCCGTTCTTATAAATGCAGCCTTGTTTTAGGCAGCCAACGCTTTGCATTTATACCACTACTATCGGGTCTAGTTGGTTTTGTTGAGAACTTATCGCTATAGTAAAGAGTATCTCGTTGGCTTCATCCTGAAGAATGAAGCAAAACTTTTTTTAGTTCTTTGGAAAAAATTGTAGTTCAGATGTGAGAACAGATGCTATCTGTTCCTACAAGTCTTGTTTTTAACGAGTTAAAACTAAGCAACTTCTTGCCCGATAGCGGCTTCCCACAACTCATACCATTCTTCATGCGTCAATTTGATTTTACTGGCTTGTAAAGACGATTCTATTCGCTCTATCTTACTGGTTCCAACCACAGGAATAATATGAGCAGGGTGTTTGTATAAAAAGGCTAATAAAATCTGATCTAAGGATGCTTTATATTTTTCGCTTAATTCATTGGCGACTTTTTGAATGCGTTGATTGGTTGCATCTTCACTATCGCTAAAAATCGCTCCTCCTCCCAATGGCGACCAAGCAGTCGGAACAATGCCATGTTTCAAGCATTGATTCAACGTTCCATCATCAAATGCATTTAGATGAAGTAAAGATATTTCGACTTGGTTGGTGACTAAGGGTGTAAATGAATGGAGTAAATCGAATTGGGAAGTTGTATAGTTGGAAACGCCAAAGTGTTTGACTTTACCTGATTTTTTTAAGGTCTCAAAAGCTTCTGCTACTTCGTGGGGATTGAGTAAGTAGTCGGGACGATGTAATAAGAAAACATCTAAGTAGTCGGTTTCTAAGGCTTTGAGCGAACTTTCGGCAGAAAAAATGATGTGTTCCTTACTGGAATCATACGACTTGATCTTATGAGTAGGGCGATTTTCGCTGGTGAGTTTGATACCACATTTGGTTGTCAATTGCATCTTGTCTCGAAGACTGGACTGATTTTTTAGGACTTTCCCAAAGTCGGCTTCGGTGGTATAATGTCCATATATATCAGCGTGGTCAAAGTCATTGAGTCCCATTTCTAAACATTGATGGATGAAGTTTTCCAGTTCGGAAGTGGTCATATTGGCTCCCCATTTGCCGAGTCGCATCGTTCCAACAATGATGGGTGAAAAGCTTATATTTTGGTTGATTTCGTTCATATTTTGGTTTGATATATTTTATACATCCAAGTGAAGTAACAAAAATAATTTATTCCATATGACATCGACATTTTTCGATTTTTTTCGTTGAAAATACTCGCCGTAGCCCTGCTATGGCTGCGTTTTTCGCCTCAATAATCAAAAAATCTCTTAGTCCCATTTTAGAATACTTTATTTCTGATACTTCACTAAAGTAAAGAACATCTGTGAGAATCAGAAAAAAGAGGTTGATTTTTTTTGGTGACAGGTGGTGGTGGCTGGTGACTTTTTGAGTGAAGAGTAGATAGTGACGAGTAAATTCTGTTTATTCTTTCATTCTAAAAAATGCTGGTTCGGACAATTAACTGGTACTAAAGGTTCTTTTCACAACCAACTAGACCCGATGGTAGTGGTATTCGTGTGAAGCGTTGGCTGCCTAAAACGTTGGCAAGACGAATGAGAACGGACAGCGGGGAGACCTGTTGCGATGAAAGACAAACCTTTCTCTCCTAGCCAAAAGAAGAATAGGATTTTTAGGATTATTGAAAATTAGTAGGGTTTCAGATTGTGTACTAAAATTCACGAAATGAATCATTAGTCACTTGTCACCAGCAACTTGTCACTACTAATAATTCGGAAAGAAAGTGGCAAAATTTTGATGAATATGTAGGGTACAATGTGGGCTAAGATGGCTTTGACACCAAACACAAATTTGATAAAAACTACTGGGTCGAGTAAATGAAGGATTGTTTATAAAGGCGAGTAGTTCTGTTTTTAAGTTTTGGAAAATTGCTTGGATTTTTTGATTATCAGGTTGAATTTGACCTTGTTCTTTGTGTAAATCTTTTAAAGTTTGAATGACTAATTTTTGAAAATTGTTGAGTATTTTATGATTGTCTAATAACTTTCGATAAGCATCAATAGCAGGTTCTAATTGCAAGAAGTTTTTTTGGTCATAGTGATGGGTCAATGCTAATAATCTGGTAGCATAATAGTAGTTTTTGCCTTTTTGAGAATAGGTAATATTGAGCGAAATATAGAGCCATTGATTGAAAGGTTCTGGTAGATTCCTAAGCCAATAAATAAAAGTGTAATAATAGCTGTAATACAATAACTTTCCAGGATTTTCATTTCCCTCAATAATTTGCCAATCTTTCACCATTGTTAAGGCACGACTATCTGCCTTTTTAAAAGAAGATTTTCTAATAGCGTTTATAACCTCTACTTCATACAAAATCCCTCTGATTCGATTTTGCAAATTTGGATCTTTGGTAGAAAAAGCATCTAACTTTTCAATAATATTATCAATTTCTTTGAGTCGATTGGTATGATAACAAGACTTATAAAAACAAAGCAAGGTAGCAATATATTGATTGGAAAAGTTTTTCTGACTCATTTCATCATCAAATAAACGCATCATCTTTTGAGCATAATCATAGCTTAAATTATATTCTTTTTTAGTACGATGATACATACTTTTGATCCTATAAATCCAAAAAGCAATTTTCTTTTGATCTTGATATTTTTGAAGATTACTTTCATACAATGATGAGTGATTGCAAAGTTGTTCAAAGTTTTTGCGATTATCTTTTTTAGCCAACTTGACATCCTGTTCCAATATCAATAAAACTTGTTTATAGAGACTCTCACAAATGAGTTCTTGTTGATACCAATCAAAATAAAGTTGTTGTTCTTCTATCAATTTTTGTAATTCTACTGCATCATTTTTTTTACTTTGTTTTTGTAAAAGATTCATTTCCCACTTAATAACCTCAATAAGCGATTGATATTTTTCCTTTTCCAAACACTGTTTTTTCAGTTGTTTGAGTTGGCTTCGCATCTCATCGTACAACTTTCGATTAAATAAAACAGCCAATACATTTAGGCTTAATGAATCTTCAAATTGACCCTTTTCTTGTGTTTCTAAGAGAACAAGATTGGTTAAAATAGCTTTTTTCAATTCCCTTTTTAAAGCAGCATTTCCTTTTTCTCTTTTTTTAAAATCTTGCCAAAATTTTTCAATATTTTCATCAGGTTGATTTTTCAACACTCTTTGATAACGCTCCCATAGAGCTATCAATTGATTGCTTTTGCTTTGGAAAAATTGTTCTTTAATCTTGTTTTGGATGGTTTTACTTTCCTTTTTATCAAGTATTTCTATTAAAAAAACAACATCTTTTTTTTGCATAAAAAACTGATTAAATCATTGAAAATCAAATAACTATTACTGCTTTTTTCGTTAAAAACAGCCTTTTTTATGATTTTTTTCCTTGTTAAAATTTATTCACATATCTATCTTTGGCATAACAAAACAACATATTAGTATATTGCGCCAAAAGAAGTTTACACTAAAATACTATTTTTTAATTAAAATAAAGAATGAATTAAACACCATTTCATTTATTTATCAATTAATATTTTTTTATGAAAAAAAGTAAACTAAACAGGTTCAATATTCAAAAATCAAGAAGAAGCATTCTTGCCAAACTTTCGCTTTTAACAACGGCTGTTTTTTTATCCCCCTTCCAGACCGCTTCTACCAATAATCCTGTTATTGCTCGCTTAGCTGAATGGGAAGACCTTAATAAACATTTTTTGTTGATTAAAGAAAAACTAGTTAACCAAAATGTAGTAGATGTATATCCTTGTGGAGAAGATTTTGCTATTGCTATAGAAGATGATCGTTTTTATTTTTGTAGAGATAGCAGTCAAATATATACAGCTCCACCTCCTACATCATCTAGTAAAGTGAACTTGCCCAATGAAATCAATTTGCAAGAAGAAGTCTATAAACGAGTCAATGAATTAAATGTATTTTCTTATCAAGGAAATCATGGTCAAAAATGGGGAATTGATACAGAACAATTAAAAGAAAGTTATCCTAGTAGTACAATGGATATTTTTTTAGATGGAGAAAATAAAACGGCCTTTAATCCAGAAAACTTGATATATGAAATGTTGATTAGTATCCAAAAACTTTCACAAGAAAATACCGCATTAAAGTTGCGTTTAGATGAGTTAGAAAAATCAAAAAATGGATACAGTCAAAACATTAGTGAATTGGCTTCTTTCAAAATTCTTGAAAATCCATCTACTTCCAATACCCTAAGAATTGAATATAATATTGACTCAAAGATACTAAATGCTTCTGTGCAAATAGTTAGTATTACAGGAACAAAATTGTGTGCTTTTCCTATCCATCAACGAGGGAGTCATATCGAACAATTCATCATTGATTTACCTCCAAATACCTACTTATGTGTTTTGATAGCTAACCAACAAATAACTAACACACAAAAGTTTATTGTTCAATAATCTAAAAACCGTTTAGTTTACTTACTCACATCATTTCTTTGATGGAGTGGTGTGGGTATTTTCTAAACCAAAAAAATAAAAAAGACAAATTAAAGTAAGCACTTTGAGTTGTCCTATTATAAAATGTCTGGTAATATTTCTTCCTGATATAGCGCTGTATCATTCTTTTATCTACCATTCATTTTATCTCTATTCAATAATTTTTAAAATTAGTAAAATGAAAAATTTAATATTTATACTTCCCATCATATTTTTTATATTTTCTGAGTCAGTTTTTGGACAGACTTTAACCGCAGATTATTTTCAGGTCAATCCAGGAAATCAACATGGAATTAAATTTTGGGGAAATACAGATAATTATAAAATTCACCTTGATAATACTTTCGACTATGGCACCATTACAGATTATAGCATCAGAACCAATATTACTGGCAATGCTGGTAGAGGATGGACTTGGGGTATTGTGAATCAAGCACCCGTCACAGGAATTGATAATAATGGGAACATACAAACTAATGGTTATGTTAAATCCATGAGTAGCAATATTTATTGGGGAGATAATCAAAGAATTTATGGCAATAACAATGCTGCACTTCATTACTATAGTAATCATAGTACTGCATCCCACTTTTCTTTTTATGATAAGGAAGGTACTAATTATGGTCATATTTATGGTTCAGGTGATGGAACAAACTTTGGACTGTTAGATGGAGACGGTCAATGGTCATACAGAGCTGCATTAGATGATTATATTTCTTTTAGCATCAATAGTAGCGAAAAAATGCGTATCGAAGATAATGGATATGTAGGAATTGGAACTGCTACTCCTCAATACAAACTTGATGTTTGTGGTCAAATCAGAAGTGAAGAGGTTGTCGTAGAAAACAACTGGTGTGACTATGTATTTGACGAAGATTATTCCTTAAAAAGCATAGACGAGCAAGTAGAATTTATCGAAGAAAATGGTCATTTAGCGAATTTTGAATCAGAGGTTGAAATGGCTGGTGAAATTAATATTGGTGATGTTACCAAAAGACAACAACAAACTATTGAAGAACAAATGTTATATATTGGTCAGCTAAATGAAGATAATAAAGAGTTGCAAAAGCAAAATGAAGAATTACAAGAACAATTTGATCAATTAATAGAAATGGTTAAAGAACTTCAAGAACAAGTAGAGAAGTAGTTTTCTTAATCTTTTTTTATCACCATTAAAATTTTAAGAAAATGAAAAGAATATATATTTCTCAAAACGAGTATGCTATACCTTATGTTTCAAGATTATTTCTTGCCATTTTAATTAGTTATTTCTTGTTTTTCTCTCATAATATTTATGCTCAAAACTATTGCTCCACTCCCGACGATTTTTCACCAAGTGCTAGTTTTGATGCCTCCTTTAGTAATATGAATGAACAAGGACCATTTTTCCTAAAACTTTATGTCCATGTCATTAGAAATGCTAATGGAATTGGAGGACAAACACCACAAGCTGTAGAAAATGCCGTAGCTATTCTTCAACAAGATTTTAATCCACATAACATTTATTTTGTTTGGGATTGTGATATAGATTATATAGATGATAATATTTGGTTTCAAGGTCCTTATCGAAATGGCACAACAACAGGAATTTATAGTGTCAATAACCATTATGATGGATTAGATATGTATCTTTTCCCTGATGTAGCCAATTCTAATGGAGGTCGTGCCAATGGAGTCGGTGATTCTTCGGAATTTTGGGTAGCAGGTACTTTATTTGGACAAGCTGTTGCCTCCAACTCAATTGTTTCTCATGAGATGGGACATTGTATCAACTTATGGCATACTTTTCATGGATGTGAAACAGGAAATTGGGAAAATACAAATGGTTCTAATTGTGCAATTGCGGGTGATTATGTTTGTGATACTCCTTCTGACCCTCATATCGCCTTTAATGTAAATCCAAGCACTTGTGAATGGACAGGAGTTGCTGGTTGTAATCCACCAGAACCCATTACGAATTATGACCCAGATGAACAAATCATTATGGCATATACTCGTCCAGAATGCATGGCATATTTTACTAATGGACAAGGACAAAGAATGAGAAATTCTATTGCTAACTTACCTTATTTACAGGCAACACATACTACACCTTTAGCAAATCCCTGTATCAATAATTGTCCTAGTAATCTAACTATTACTGATAATTTTAATAATGGAGACTTAGCAGATTTCCAAGCAAGTAATTGGATACATTCAACATCTCAAATATATAATGGAGCAGATATTAGTTATACGGCTGGAAACCAAATTCGTCTATTACCCAACTTTAGAGCTTATACAGGTTCTAACTTTAGAGCATCTATTTCCCCTTGTAGTAATAGTAACAAAACTACTTATCATCCTACTGTCAATAGCAAACTAATTGAGGATATGTCATTAAACATATTCCCCAACCCCTTCACCACCCAAACCAACATCACCTACGAACTACCCAACGCCTCCCCCATCAACATCAACATCTTTGATGCCACAGGAAGGCAAGTTGCCACATTAGAAGACAACACCTTAAAAGAACAAGGTCAACATACTCTGACATTCGATGGAAGTCATCTAGGCAAAGGCATTTATTACATACATATTCGATCTGACGAAACACAAACCACCCAAAAAGTTGTTCTCACACATTAAGTGTAAAAGATAATGTTTGTGTGTTTATATCTCCAATTTTATCAAAAAACGATGAAGTTGGAGATTTTTTTATACCAAAATTTTCTAAAATACAGGGACAATCAAAAAAAAACTGAAATCAAAAACAAGGCCTTTTTTATCAGCATTTAACTACGTTTCAAGTCAATTATAGCCTATTGCTACCATTATTTTAATCCAAAACTGAGCGACATCTCAAAAAAAATGTAATTAAACCTCTCCTTCCAATATTTTAGTTTTGTATTAAATAAAAAATAAAGACACAATTATTAAGATTTAAAAACAGACCAGACTACTTATTTTTTATTAACAAAATTATTACAAAATGAACAATCCAATTTATGAAATACTAGAACAATTCTTATCAAAACACAAGATTAATATTCACTTAGAAGAATTAGAATTACAACTTTCAAGTCATTCTTCTTTTTCAAGTTTACAATCAATAACAGGCGTTTTAAATCATTTTGGGATTCCCAATATGTCCTCAAAAGTATCTATTAATAAAAAAATACTCTCTCAACTTCCTTCTTATTTTATAGCAAATGTTTCTAAAAATAAGCAGACAAAGTTGGCTTTAATAGAAAAAAACGACCAGCAAATCAAGATTTATTACAATAAAAAAGAGCAAGAAATTAACAGTCAAGAAGAGTTTTTAAATTGTTGGAATGGTGCTATTTTGGCCATTGAAAAAGATGAAAATATAGCAGAAAAAACCGTTTCCTCTATTATTAATGTTCTACAAATAAGTCTTTTATTAATTGGCTGTTTATTCGCTTTCCAGATACTATTTACGCTACCAGATAATTTTGCCCGTCTTCATTTCCTACTAAGTATTATTGGAATGGCGACCAGTATTTTAATTATTCAACACGAATTGGGGATTCCCTCTAACCTACTCAATAAAATTTGTCATCTGTCTAAACAGACCCAATGTGATACGGTTTTGGATGCTAAAAACTTCCCTTTATTAAAAGTATTTAAATTGAGTGATTTGAGCTTGATTGTTTTTGGAAGTTATCTTTTAAACTGGTTTTTATGCTACCTCAATGGTATCTCTAACTTCACCTTAGTAGCGTTTACGAGTTTATCAGCCCTTCCATTTATAGCATATGCTTTTTATCAACAAAGACAAGTTGCCCCAAAATGGTGTCTTTTATGTTTAGCCATTGCAAGTATTCTCATTTTACAAATAGGAAGTATTTTTTTAGGAAGTTTTTCGATGAGTTTTGATCAATCAAGCAGCTTTATTTTATTCAGTAGTTTTATGTTGGGCATCATCATTTGGTATTCCCTACGCCCTTTATTAGAACAAAGACAAGAACTCAAAAACTTACAAATTACACATCATAAGCTTAAACGCAACCCAACAGTATTTAACGCCTTATACCAAGAAAATTTAGATTTAGTAACCCAACTTTCATTGTCTAATGAAATCATTTTAGGCAATCCCCATGCGCTTACTGAAATTATCTTAGTAAGCAATCCCCTCTGTTATCATTGTAAACAGGCATATGCTGAAATAGTGGAAATTTTGAAAAAGGCAAATAATCAAGTAAAAGTCATCTTGCGTTTTATGGTCAATACTTCTGATACTCAAACACGCTCTTACCGACTCAATGCACAATTATTTGAGAAGTGTCAAGGAAAAAGTCAAGAAGAAATTTTACAAATTTTAGAAGAGGTATATGCTCCAAATGTTGATTTTGATCAATGGCTCCAAACCAATCAAACATCTATTAGTCAAAAAACTCATGATGCTCTAAAAGCACAAGATCATTGGTACGACCTTAATGATGTTATATCTGCTCCTACTTTATATGTCAATAGAAAATATTTTCCAGATGTTTACAATAAAAGCGATCTTCTTTACTTCTTAGAAGATTTAAAAGTCGAAAAAACACCAAAAACGAAATGTACATTAGATAGACAAATGCTTATAGATGCCTTCTATGATCAACTGCTTATATACTAAAAAGTCCGACAAAGCAAGAAGTATTTTTATTCTTGCTTTGTTTCTTTTTGGGAGCGAATGGACATTGCTTCGTTGTAACAGAAAGTCCCGCTATCCGTTCTTATGCTAAATGCTTCGCAACCCCTTTTAGCCAACGCTGCGTTTAGCATACCACTACTATCGGGGCTAGATCGTTACAGTCTCTCTCTTTAGTAACTGAACCAACAAAATTCTATTTATTCTTTTAATTCTCAAAAAAATTCTGTTTGGCTCTAAGAAGTTCTGTCCTCCACCAACTAGACCCGATAGTAGCGGTATAAATGCAAAAGCGTTGGCTACCTAAAAAAAGGCTGCATTTATAAGAGCGAATAGTGGGACTTTCCTGCACGACGAAGCATCCCCAGTTCTCTCCTAATAAAAAACCAACTTATAAAAACAAAAAAACCCCACAAACAACAAAAGCCGTTTGCAGGGTTAAAAATGATAAATACCTAATATATCAAATCATTAGTTCTTTATCACTTTTATTGTTTGAGTTTCTCCACGCATTTCAAGATTGATAAAGTAGATACCTGTATCATAACTTGAAAAATCAACTGTATTATAGTTCATACCTTTCTCACTTACTTGTCTAATCTCCGTCAACTGCTTACCAGTTGCCGTATAGATAGAAGTCGCATACTCTAAATTCTGCTCTGTAAAGAAAGAAATAACTGATAAACCGCTGGTTGGATTCGGAGATGCTTTGAACTCACAAATCATATCATCACAACCATAACCTGGCTCATTGGCAAAACGACCACCGCCGCCTTCGCCACCGCCGCCGCCGCCACCACAGGCTTCGACAATTACAGGGTAAGAACAAGTGAAAATATGACCATTGTAATCAAACTCGAAAGTAACGTTGTCTACTGTTCCGCCTGGTAAAATAGTACCATCTGTTGGACCACTTACCTGTACCCATTCAGAAGAAGCACAAGGAATCTCCATTACACACTCATACTTAATGGTGTGATCTCTATCTGTCCATTCTCCACCATATTTCTTGATTCTTGTGTAATGCTCTGAACCATATAAATTATTAGGTTGACCATACTGCCAGTTTTCATAACCACTTGGATCACCGTTTACCCACTCGAAGTTACCTTCTGAAGCTAAATCGTTATAACCAATCCAAGCACTTGAAGTCATAATGAAGTTACGGATGTACTCATTTTCTGCTGCATCGTTGATAGACGCTAAATATCCACCATTGTTTTGACAAAGTACATTGGCATCTTCCCAAGTATAGTTGTAATAAGAACAATAGTAATGACTACCATTGTAGGTTCCTGCATAAATGAAACCATAAATATTTGGAGCATTGCTACAATCTGTTGGATTGATATTACAAGCAGGATCAAAAGAAGGCTCTGGTAAATCTAAAACTGCACCGTTAATATTTGGATCACAAGCTAAGACAAGACTGTCAGGACACTCTACACACGCACAATCATTGACAGTAACATCAAAGTCACAGTTATAAACCGTACCATTGTCATCTACATATTCATAAGAAACAGTAGTCGTCGTACCACCTGTAAAGAAGCTTCCAGGAGCAGGACCAGCCGTTTGTTGCCAACCTCCGCTACTACATGGAATCTCCATTACACACTCGTAGTAAATAGTGTGATCTCTATCTGTCCATTGTCCACCGTTTTTCTTGATTCTTGTATAATGCTCTGCACCGTATAGGTTATTTGGCTGACCATACTGCCAGTTTTCATAACCACTTGGATCACCGTTTACCCACTCGAAGTTACCTTCTGAAGCTAAATCGTTATAACCAATCCAAGCACTTGAAGTCATAATGAAGTTACGGATGTACTCATTTTCTGCTGCATCGTTGATAGACGCTAAATATCCACCATTGTTTTGACAAAGTACATTGGCATCTTCCCAAGTATAGTTGTAATAAGAACAATAGTAATGACTACCATTGTAGGTTCCTGCATAAATGAAACCGTAGATGTTTGGGGCATCACCACAGTCTGTTCCAAGATCGCAGGTAGCATTAAAAGATGGCTCATCCCATGAAACATGAGCACCAGCATATCCATCACAGTCAACTGTAATGTCATCTGGACAGATCACATCACACTGTGCAGACAATGCAACACTTGCTAGACAAGCAAGCACTAGAGTAAAAAAGTTTTTCATAGTTTTATTTTATATGTTAGGAAAATTATCTCATTTTAAGATAAAAGGTATTGTATCATTGTTGTGTCGTTATTATTAAGTTATACCAATCCCATTCCTATACATTTATTTCAAAAAAGTATAGATTCCTAAAAGTCCATAGAAAACCCATTAACACAATTTCGTCATTTGCATGCCAATGTCAAAATTGTACTATAGCAATCCTACATCATACCAAAATATGATAAAGAAGTGTCTTTATAGACCGAAAACCAATAAGTAAAATATTACCTAATAAAAATACTAGAATGTGTCGTCATTTATTATTATGTGATAGTCATATAATCAACAAAGACGATAAAATTGGTGGTATCAGAAGTTAAGAATACTTGGCGGCTAATAAAAATTCTTAGTTCTGAAAAAGATATTATCTAAACAATAAATCATATTGTTATAAAGATAAAAACATATATCGTGGTAAAAAAATATGTTTTTTTAAATTAGTTTTTTTTGTTTAGTAAACATTTAATGCGAAAAATAAGGTTATAATATTCCTTAATTCTCTACCTCAAATTTATAACAATATTTTGAATTATTCTTCTTTTTTTTATCTAAAAGTTTATCCCAAATAGATAGTAAAGTTTTAATACGATATACAATCAACTGACAATCAAAAAATTATGAGATCAAAAAAACAAACCTAACTCCAAAAACTTATAAAGTGTCAAAATAAGTTATTCCAAAATAATTTAAATTCAAGAAATGTTATATCTGTTTACTGTTTGTTGATAAAATAGATTAGGGCATCTGTGATTTTATTGTGTGTTATATTATGTTCTTCTACATTGGGGATTTCCTTTACCTGTTCTATTTGTTCAAAACGTTTTTCTAAAACTACAAATGCTGGTTTTTGAAAGACTTCATGCTTTTTCAAAAAATCAAAACACTCTCTCATTTTGGCATCCATCAGTAGTTCCATTGCTTCTCTCTTTAAATCCTTAAATTGATCTTCCTTCAATTCTTCAGTAGGTTCCGAAGTATCATTACTCAATACGCCCATTTCGATCAACTCATAGACTCTATCAATTATTTGAGATATAAATGCAATACTTTTTTCTTCATAATCTGTATAACTTATCACTTCTAAATGTATATCGTCTTCAAGTTGATACCACCTATCATAAAGTTCAAGTAGCCTATCATCTTGTACCTTATGATTAATTGACTGCCAAAATGAACACATAGCATCATGGCTCAACAAATCAATTTCTTTATTTTTAACAAGAACGAGTTGTTCTACACCTTTTTGTTGTTCTTCAATAATATCTAAAAGTGTAACAACTATTTGATCATGTATCCTTTGATAAAAATCATAGGTTAACAACCCGAATCTATTATCACTTTCATTTTTTGAAAACTGATACTGTAAAATTATTATTTCTTTTGTAGGAGAAATAGTTAATAATTCAAAACATTCTTCGATCCGATTTTCTCTAATCAACTTCACTTCTTCCAACTTCATATAATCTACTGTCAATCTACCATCATCTTCATATTGATTCTCTTTAAGAGCTTTCAAAGTATCATTGATTTGTTTCCTTTCTTCTTTATAATTTTTTGGATATACAATTCCTTCTTCATTGTTCTCTTCATTTCTAATCCATCTATTCTCCAATAAGATAAGGGTTTTACTAGGACAAGTCTCTATTAATTTCCGAATATCTTTTAAAATTTTTGTCATGATTTTAATGGGTTTTAATTTTTTCTTTAGGAGCGAAAGGTTCCTCTTTCATTGTTACAGAAAGTCCCGCTATCCGTTCTTATGAATGCAGCCTTGTTTTAGACAGCCAACGCATTGCATTCATACCACTACTATCGGGGCTAGGTCGTTAAGGTATGGACTTCTTAGTGCCAGTTTTTCTTTCTTATAACATCATCCTAAAGAATGATATAGAACTCTCTGGTAAAAAAACTTCAGTCATCTTAGATCCCTTATGTGGTAAAAAAACTTTAGTAACCTTAAGTCTCTTAAAATGATTTAAATTCTAATTTTTAATTTCAAAATTCTAAAGCAGTTCAGTTACTATCAGTTGTGTCCAAAACGACCTAGCCCCGATAGGAGCGGTATAAATGCCATGCGCTGGCTTCCTAAAACGTTGGCGCATTTATAAGAGCGGATAGCGGGACTTCCCAAGACGACGAAGCACCCAACCCTTCGCTCCTAAAAATAGAATATCACAAATTGAACCACATTCATCATTCATAACTCATCATTCACCATTAAAAAAAGGACGCTCCCCTATCGGAAAACGCCCTTTAATATTTTTATAAAAACTTGTCAGCAAGATTAAGCATCCTTCTCCTTCTTCTCTTCTTTCCCCTCTTTTCCTTTCTTGATACTAATCTTAATTTCATCCTTCTTATCCAAGTCAATCGTCAAAACATCGCCCTCTTTCAACTTCGCATTCAAAATCTCTTCTGCCAATGGATCTTCGATATATTTTTGGATCGCACGATGTAACGGTCTTGCCCCAAATTGTGGATCATATCCTTTTTCAGATAAGAATTTCTTCGCTTTCTCTGTCAATTTCAATCCATAACCCAAGTTCTCCAAACGTTTTTTGACATCTTTCAACGCAATATCAATAATCTGGAAGATATGATCTTGATTCAAAGAATTGAAGATAACCACATCGTCAATACGATTTAAAAACTCTGGTGAGAAAGTACGCTTCAAGGCTTTGGCAATCACTCCTTTCTCCATTTCAGCTTCTGATTCTTTTCTGGCACTTGTACCAAAACCAACACCTGTTCCAAAGTCCTTCAATTGACGTGCGCCAATATTAGAAGTCATAATGATCAGCGTATTCTTAAAGTCAATCTTACGACCCAAACCATCCGTTAATTGTCCATCATCTAAAACCTGTAATAAGATATTGTAAACATCAGGGTGCGCCTTTTCGATCTCATCCAAAAGAATCACACTATACGGCTTACGACGAACTTTTTCAGTCAATTGACCACCTTCTTCGTATCCAACATATCCAGGAGGTGCACCGATCAAACGAGAGATAGAGAATTTTTCCATATACTCCGTCATATCAATACGAATCAAGGCATCTTCGGTATCAAAAAGGTAACGAGCCAATGTTTTCGCCAACTCGGTTTTACCAACACCCGTAGGACCTAAGAAAATAAAAGAACCAATTGGCTTTTTAGGATCTTTCAACCCTACTCTATTTCTTTGAATCGCCTTCGTAATTTTAGCCACTGCCTCGTCTTGTCCAATCACGCCTTTTTTCAAGTCGTCTGACATCGTAAGCAATTTATTACTTTCTGACTGTGCGACACGCTTTACAGGAATACCGGTCATCATCGCTACCACTTCTGCAATATCTTCCTCATCTACTGGATAACGTTTGGTTTTCGCTTCCTCTTCCCACTTGCGTTTAGCCGCTTCCAAATCATTTTGAAGATTCTTTTCTCGATCTCTTAATTGTGCCGCTTCCTCATATCGTTGACTGCGAACAACTTTATTCTTTTCTTCCTTAATATCTTCAATCTGTGCTTCTAAGTCAATGATATTTTTAGGAACATGGATATTTTTAAGGTGAACTCTTGCCCCTACTTCATCCATTACATCAATGGCTTTGTCTGGTAAAAAGCGGTCTGTAATATAACGAGTACTCAAATGTACACACGCTTTGATGGCTTCATCTGTGTAATCTACATTGTGATATTCCTCATATTTGTTTTTGATATTGTCCAAAATGTTGATGGTATCTTCAATAGAAGGTGGATCAACCAATACTTTTTGGAAACGACGATCCAATGCACCATCTTTTTCGATGTATTGACGATACTCATCTAAAGTAGAAGCACCGATACATTGCAGCTCACCACGAGCCAAAGCAGGTTTGAAGATATTAGAAGCATCCAATGATCCTGTTGCACCACCAGCCCCAACAATGGTATGAATCTCATCAATAAAGAGAATCACATCACGGTTTTTCTCCAGCTCATTCATAATGGCTTTCATTCGTTCCTCAAACTGACCACGATACTTAGTTCCAGCTACCAGAGCAGCCAAATCCAACATTACGAGGCGTTTGTCAAATAAAACCCGTGAAACCTTGCGTTGAATGATACGAAGAGCCAGACCTTCCACAATAGCTGTTTTACCGACACCTGGTTCTCCAATCAAAATAGGATTATTCTTTTTACGACGACTCAAAATTTGAGAGACTCGCTCTATTTCCACCTCTCTTCCTACAATCGGATCTAGTTTATCTTCTTCTGCAAGGCGAGTAATGTCTCTCCCGAAGTTATCCAAAACAGGCGTTCTAGACTTAGGAGCCGCTTTACTGCCGCCCAAACCACTTCTACGACCAGGTGAATCTCCAAAATCATCATCATTGTCATCTCTTGGATATTCACCTGTAATATCGTGGCGCACATAGTCTAATTCTGATTTGAATATTTCATAATCCACATCATAAGTAGCCAATAGCTGAGTGGCAATATTATCCTTATTTTTAAGGATAGACAACATTAGGTGTTCAGTATTGATAATTTGGCTTTTAAGTGACTTAGCTTCTAGCACCGTCACCTTCAATACCTTTTCCGCTTGTTTGGTCAACGGAATATTATTGGCATCAAAAGTAGCGTGAGTAATTCTATCTCCCACAGCATTTTCGATACGTCTTCTTAGTTCTTCAAAATCTACGGATAAAGCTCTCAATACTTTTACAGCCAGTCCATCCCCTTCTCTTACAATACCCAGTACTAAGTGTTCTACCCCGATATGATCATGCCCCAATCGGAGAGCTTCTTGACGACTACAGGTAATTACATCTTTTACCCGTTGAGAAAATTTTGCATCCATAGCTTTATATTTATCTAAAATTAAGCCAACTCGTCAATTATGACCTTTTGGCATATTATTCGTTAATCATGTGAAAATTAGTCATAAAACTCCAAATTCAAAAGTTTTATACTGTTAAAACGACAGAAAAAGGAGATTCATTTTAATAATTCTAATATCTTTATTATTGTCAAGTAAATTGGGAACTCTTATTTATTTTCTTTTTTTGGAGAGAAAGGTATGTGCTTCGTCGCAACAGGTCTCCCCGCTATCCGTTCTTATCACCAAGCCCCCCAAACCCCTCTTGCCAACACAATTTGGTGATACCACTACTATCGGGTCTAGTTGGTTGAGAATAGACTTTTTAGGACC
>JAHDBB010000047.1:17987-19778 GCA_020630635.1 Chitinophagales bacterium | reverse complement strand
TTACTACAATTATCACGCCTAATGAGCAGCGAAAATAAAAAAAGCGATTGACAAATATATGCCAATCGCTTTTTCCATTTCATTTTTATGAGATAATGACTATTCTACAACAAATCGTTTGGTAGAAACCTCATTTCCATCTGTAAGGTTCAAGAAGTAAACTCCTGAACTGTATTCGCTTACATCAATGCCTACTTGATTCAATCCTTTGTTGGTTTCCAACTCTAAGACTTTGATCATCTTACCTGCAACATCAACCACTGTTATCGTCATTTGACCTGTATAATGGGTATTGAACGAAACCGTTATTTGCTCGGTGGCAGGGATCGGTGCAATGTGTGTGATACCAAAATGACCTGTCTCTCTTTCTAACATTAAGATGTTGCTTTGGTCAACTTTACCATCAAAATCTATCGCTGCAATTCGATAGTAAGCAGTACCAGCAGGTGCTTCAAAGTCGGTAAACTCGTACAATGAAAGAACGGTGCTATTGCCTACTGCCTCCACTTTGTCAATGCTGGTGAAGTTCATTCCATCTAAAGAACGCTCTACTTCAAAATGACTGTTGTTCGATTCGGAAGCCGTCGCCCAGTATAGATAGTTGCCAACAGCTTCAACCCGACCATTTAAGCCCATAAACTCAACGGCTGTTTTGCTACAAGCAGGTGGTGTATCGGCTACTTCATCGCTGCAACCTGTCATATCTACTGCCGTGATAGAATAAGAAGCATTTTCTGCTAACTCTACAGATACATCTTCATCTACGGTATATTGTCCGTTGATGTCGCCAAATACATTATAGAAGAAGTCGTCAGGATCTCCACCATTTTCGACTGCATATTCTGGCATTCCACCAGAGAAAGAAGCTGTCAATGTGTAGATTCCTGTATTTTCATCACATTCAATATCCAAAGAGATTTGTACTGAACTCACAATAGTAACTTCAATCGGATCGCTTAAATCCCAACAGTCGCCTTCTAATACATCGTCTAATTCTGATCCTACATTTGGGGTTGAAACTTCGCCTGTATCGTAGCTTAATCCATATACTTGATATTCTCCTGGACTTTCCAATGCATCTAAAGTACCATTGAAGCTGACATCTTCGATTTTGTCATCCTCTCCTACTAATAAGAAAGCATACGCATATCCTGCTCCTGGACTGTCAAAGTCGGCATCCACTTCAATTTGGCTACCAAAACAGAAGGCATCATCTGATCCATCTAATTCGATGGTTCCTGCATCGGCTTCGCATGTAGTCGCTGGTTCTTCAAATCCAAAGCTGGCTCCTGATACGGTTTCGCCATCTTCAACTTCTACTTCATAAGAACCTGCGGTACTTAATTCTAAGTCGTCATCTATTTCTCCTACTTCTACAACATATTCTCCATCTGCTAAGTCATCGAAAGAGTATTCACCATTGGAGTTGGTCATAGTTGTAGCAAGTAAATCTCCATCTTCATTGTATAAAGAGATGATTACACCTCCGATTCCTTCTTCATCATTATCAAAGTTGCCGTCTCCATCTACATCGTTCCAAACAGCTCCTTCGATTTCTCCTTCATCTGGTGTTGGTTCAGGAGTGATGATTTCTTCTCCTTCACATTCACAGTTTTCAGTGATTTCGTCATTTTCAGTATCATCGTCTCCATCATCACAAGCATCTCCAAAGTCGGCTTCTAAACTTGGACAGTCGAAGAGTGGAACACCGACACATTCACAGTTACTAGAGACATTGTCATTGACTGTATTGGAATCACCGTCATCACAGTTGTCTCCAACATCTGCCAT
>JAHDBB010000047.1:16389-17887 GCA_020630635.1 Chitinophagales bacterium | reverse complement strand
TTTCGGTCTCATCATTTTCGTCATCACAAGCATCTCCAATATTTGCCATTAAGTCGGGACAGTCAAATTCCTGCATGATTGGCGTTCCTGCACATTCACAAGCGTCTGTTATGACATCATTTTCCGTCTCGGCATTTTCATCGTCACAAGCATCTCCAATGTTTGCCATTAGGTCGGGACAGTCAAAGTCGGGTGTGATTGGCGTTCCTGCACATTCGCAAGCATCCGTTATTACATCATTTTCGGTCTCATCATTTTCGTCATCACAAGCATCTCCAATATTTGCCATTAAGTCTTCACAATCGAATTCAGGAGTGATTACATCTGGTACACATTCGCAATCTTCGCTGATAGTACCTGCTTCACCTTCTGCTGTTTCACAAACATCACCAGGCAACTCACAAGAGCTATCATCACAAGTAGCATCTACATTATAGTTACAAGCATTTTCATCTGTACAACCTGGTACGTCGATCGTATAACAAATTGTGTTACTAATGGCTGCACATACAGGGAAGTTATCTAATAAACCTGGACAAACGGCTGGAAGTAATTGTTCAAAGTCTATGGCTGTTTGATTTAAACCAGCGATGGCATCTAAAACAGCTCCTACGGCTGGTTCTGCTCCAAAAATTCCGAATAAATCTACGACTTGTTGGAAGCCCTCTACATCGTCACTTGTACAAATACCACCTGTTTCACATAAGGGACCACAAACTGGATTACCAAAGGCAATCTCTAATGCTCCACAACAGCTACCATCTGGATCAGCAGGATTGATGGCATCCACAACCGCTTTTACGACATCTAAATCATAAGAGATCGCTGTTACACAAAATTCATCTCCTAATTCAAAGCCATATTCTGCTGGATCAAGAGAAGTAACATCACCTTCAACCACTCCAACAATTCTTCCTTCAAAGGTCATATTGGCTGTATCAATGAGAATTAAGTCTTGTTGATCGGTAATCAAAAATTCTGTATCTAAACTGGTATTGCCTGCTGTAAAGGCTGGTAAATCAACTAAGCCTTCGCCACAAAGTTCTGTTTCGCCCTCTTCAAACTCTCCGCCTTCGACACAAGAACCATCATCTACGGTAGCATCTGGATTGTAGTTACAAGCAGCTTCGTCTGTACATCCTAATACGTCAGTTGCGGTTGTTCCAACACATTCACAGTTTCCTGTAATCATATCATTTTCTGTATCGTCATTTTCATCATCACAGGCATCTCCTACATTCGCCATTAGGTCTGGACAATCAAAGATAGATTCACCGACACATTCACAATCTTCTGTATAGGTATCGTTTTCTGTGGTATCATCACCATCATCACAAGCTGTTCCTGCTACGGCTGTTCCTCCACATTCTCCTGTACAATCTTCTTCTAAACAACTGCCATCATCTTGTGTGGCTTCTGGGTTGTAGTTACAAGCGTTCTCGTCTGTACAACCATCTATGGCTATCAATGTTCCCACACATGCACAATCTTCTGTAAT
>JAHDBB010000047.1:0-16289 GCA_020630635.1 Chitinophagales bacterium | reverse complement strand
CCTGCACAACCACAATCTTCTGTAATCATATCATCAACGGTTTCATCATTTTCATCATCACAGTCATCTCCGATATTGGCCATCAAGTCTGGGCAATCAAAAGAAGCCATTCCCACACATTCACAATCTTCTGCGATCATATCATTTATGGTTGTATCATTGCCATCATCACATGTATCTCCAATCAACACACAACTACCATCATCACAAGTGGCATCAGGATTATAGTTACAAGCATTTTCATCTGTACAACCATCTGGTTCTCCTACTTGATAACAAACTATATTACTGGCTCCTGCACAAACAGGGAAGTTTTCTAATAATCCAGGACAAACCACTGGAAGCAATTGTTCAAAGTCTTTTACTGTTACATTTAAACTTCTAATGGCTTCTATGACCGATCCTACGCCTGGTTCTGCTCCAAAGATGCCAAATAAATCAACGACTTGTTGAAAACCAACAACATCATCCCCTGTACAAATTCCTCCATCTTCACATAAAGGTTCACACACAGGATTTTCAAAAGCCAATTGTAAAGCTCCACAACAAGCATTAGAAGGGTCTTCAGGATTAATGGCATTTACAACAGATTGTACCAATGTTATATCATAAGAAATGCGAGCAACACAAAACTCATCTCCATTTTCAAAACCAAAATCGGCAGGATTCAAAGTTTCTGTATCGCCAGCTAGGACTCCAATAATTCTAGCTTCTTCTACCTCATTACCATCTACATCTGTATACGTAATTAGGTCTTGTGGGTCTAGAATAAGGTACTCCGAATCTAAAGAAGTATCATCTGCTTCAAATTCAGGTAAAGCTATTTCTCCACAAGCACCAGCAGAATCAGGTGTATCTAATAATCCTCCTGGAACGCTTGTACAACTACCATCGTCTTCGGTTGCCAATGGATTGTAATTACAGGCTTCTGGATCTGTACAACCCAATACATCTTCCCCTCCACTCGTCATACCCACACACTCACAATCATCATTGATCATATCGTCTGTTGTGTCTGGATTTCCATCATCACAAGCATCTCCTACCAAAATACAGCTATCATCATCTTCAGTGGCAGCAGGATCGTAATTACAAGCATCTTCATCTGTACATCCTAAAACGGGTGCGGTACCAGAACATAAGTCATTGTAAGAAGTCGAAAGATTGGTAAAACTTCCATTAAAATATTTGCTTGGTGGATCAAAATGATCGTTAAAGTTGGTTCCTGTCAAGTCAGTTACTTCACCATTTTCAGTTCCTGCTATCATAAAGTTAGGATCGCCATCTGGATCTAATACGTCAAAGCAAACATGGGCTACGTCTTCCCAATCATCAATAATGTCAGGACAAGCAACAGGCGCACCAAAAGAGGTGGCTTGTAAAAGCACAAAAGTCATCAGGAAATCACCTCCTGTACCTCCATCAAAACTATGTTCAGAATACGGTGAGACTGGATTTTCTAATCCTGGAGGAATAAAAGTACATTCATCACTTGGTAGATTATCAGGGTCTGTTCCATCATTAAAATTGAAATTAATGGCCGTATAAGAACCTGCGACAATACCACTACCACTATTTCCATTAAACTCAACCACGTCAGGATCATACATAAATCGTATAGAAGAACTTCCTAAAAAGTCGGCTCCATCGGTTGAACGCACTTGCAATGCAACACAATATTGATCGTTGTCGCATTGGTCCGATAGTCCAACTATTTGACAGTCTATAGAAGATTGGGCTTGAAGTCCCCAAATGCTACAAAGGGTCATTAGGACAGTAATAAAGGGAATTTTTAAATTCATCGCTTTGTTTTAATTTTTTGATAATCAAGGATACAACTTGGGCTAGAAAATTATCTGTTCTTAAATTATCTTGAGTAGGTGTTAATTGAAGTTAGGGGTAATAATAGGTCACTTGCCTAATATTTTTCGGCTTGTTTTTTATTTTTTTAGGAGCGAACTGTGGGATGCCTTGTCGTATTGGAAAGTCCCGCTATTCGTTCTTATTGCTGCGGCTGGATTGAGATACAAGGCACTTTAAAAGTGCCTTGTATCTGTGCCTAGCTTCGAGCAGCAATACCACTACTATCGGGGCTATTTTGGATGGTCTCAACGCTTTTCAAAAATGGGGCGGTGGAACATTTCGGTTCTTTTCGTGCTTTTGGGACGAAAGGGATGTTTCTAAATGTCGATAGTCCGTAGTCAATAGTTGTGGTTCAGTTTCCAACTTATTTATTATGGACTATTGACCATCGACTATAAACTTTAAAACTAGCACTAAGAAGTACTTTCCTCAACCAAATAGACCTGATAGTAGTGGTATCACCAAAATGGCTTGAAACCACCAATCGAAAAGACTTGCGGTAGAGTGCAAAGCTTTTGGTGATGAGAACGGATAGCAGGAAGCCCCATTGCGACGAAGCCATTTGCGTTCTCTCCTAATGATAAAAAAATCCACCAACTAGAGGCTATAAGTCGCCTAGTTGATGGATTTCACACAAGGTCGTTCTATCAATGGACCTTGCAAAAGATTATTTTACAAACTTTTCAGTCAATATAACTGAACCGTCTGTCATTTTGATAAAGTAAGTTCCTGCTGCGTAAGAAGTTACATTGAATCTAAATACATTCGTGCCTTCATACGCTTCAAATTCTTGTTGCATAATGAGTTTTCCAGCAATATCAAATACTTGGACATCAATTTCTTGTTGATTTGGTATATTGAAACGAACATTCACAAAATCAATGGCTGGAACAGGTGCTACTTTTATAATTTCAAAGTGATTGACCGTTCTTTCTAAACGAATTACTTTTGGGGCTACTTCTGTTACTCCACTCAAATCAGTAGAAGTCAAACGATAGTAATTAATGGCAGCCGTAAAGGTCTCATCTAAGAATGCATACGTATTGATAGAAGTACTATTGATGGCTCCGTCTATTTTGGCAATAGGCTCAAAGTTCATACCATCGGTAGAACGTTCTAATGTAAAGAATGCATTGTCAATTTCAGAGGCAGTTGCCCAAGTCAATTCATTGGCTCTGTCTAAAGTAGTGCCTTCAAAACTCAATAACTCAATCGCATCTTTGATACAAGGAGCTGGTGTTTCAAACAAAGTCGCTGTACAACCCATTGCATCCATCGCTGTTACGGTATAAGAAGTGTTGTCACCATATTCAACTGTGATACTTTCTTCTGAATCATACTCACCATTTACATCACCGATTACAGTATAAACATAATCATCTGGATTGGTTGAGTTATTCGCTATCGCATATTCTGGCATTCCTCCACTAAATCCGTAAACAACTGAATAAACACCTGTTGTTTCATCACAATCATATTCGCCTGTAATAGAAACAAGGGTCAGGATCGTAAAGCTAGAAGTAGCCGTCATCAAGTCAAAACATTCTAAAGTTCCCAATACTTGAACGGCATCTAATCCAATCAATTGAGATGGATCGGCAGGTACATCCGCTGCCAACATATTTAAGGCGTGGAAGATATAAGTACCTGGTGCAGGAGAAGCAAAGTTTCCTGTTGTATTTAAATCAACAATAGTGAATCCTGTATTGTCTAAAGTCAACACATAAACTTGTGCGTAATCGGCTCCGTCTTGGAAAGTACCAGAGGTAACATTCAAGGCTGCACCATCTTCTGCACAGTAAATATCTTGAATCTCGTCTGTATTCAACAAGCCAGCATTTGCCATACATTCTATCGTTGTTTCACAAACATAAATGCCCTCAACTACTTGCGTAACTCCAGTTGTTGCATCTACTACTGTAATAGAATAAGGTTCTCCACAAGCAATTGGACTACCTGTAAAGTTGATGCCCTCAAAGGTTCCTTGTGCAGAAGAGTAAACACCACTACCGCCTTCTACAGAGAAAGTAACAATATAGGTTTGTGTTGCATCATCTTGTACAATTTCAAAATTGGTAATATCTAAAAGTTCAGCATTACAATCTTCTCTTGTTACTGTGATTGGATTAGAAAGGCTGAAACAGTCTCCTTCAATAGATAAAGGCTCTCCTTCTCCAGAGATCACGACTTCTCCATCATAGGCTAATCCCCAAATCAAACATATACCTGGAGGAGCCATATCAAATGAGAATAATGGTCCTGCCAATGGCCCTGCTAATAAAATAGAGGCATCTTCATTGGTAATTAAGTAAACATAGTTTTCACCTGTATTGTCTGCTAAATCAACTACGACTTCATCTGGAATACTGTCATTGACACAGAACGTTGTTTCGCTCATCGTTGAGATGATTCCACCACTAGCATTACAAGTCGTATCTTCTGCCTCTCTTGTTACAGCAATAGGATTAGAAAGACTGAAACAATCTCCTTCAATTGATAAAGCCTCGTTTGGTGCGCCTAAGGTTACTTCACCATCGTAAGCTAATCCCCAGATTAAACATACTCCTGGAGGTGCGCCTTCAAAGTCAAAGTCTGGACCATCTAAAGGACCATTTAACATAATCGTTGCATCTTCATTGGTAATTACATAAGCATAGTTCTCGCCAACATTCCCTTCCAATGTTACGGTTACAACGTCAGGAATACCGTCATTAGAAACAACCGTCGTTGCACTCTCCGTTGAGATAGTACCACCGTCCGCTAAACACTCAGCACATTCAGGTGCATCTGCTGGCAAAACATCGAATGCGATAGAAGATACTAAATCAAAACAATCGGCTAAGGCTAAGAAATCACCTGCTGCTAAACCTATTAATAATTCTAATGGTGGAGCTTCACAATCAAAGCCTAAACCTTCAATTAAAGAACAAGGTAAATTGAGTGAGTGAACGATATACGCCCCTTCGTCTAAAGTTACGGTTGCCATTCCGCCTAAGATTACCTCTAAGATCACCGAGTCGGCATCTGTTACCACCATACCTTGAAGATGATTTTCTCCTTCCGAGTTGGTTACGGTAAAGCCTTCTGCCAATAGTTCTAGCTCTGCCGCCCCACAGTAAAACTCTTCAATCGTACTAAAGTTGGTATTTCCTGCATCCGCCTCACAGTCGCCTCCACCTGCACATTCAGGTGCATCTGCTGGTAAAACAGCAAATACATTGGATGAAACCAAGTCAAAACAATCTGCTAAACCCAAGAAATCACCTGCGGCTAAACCTATTAGTAGTTCTAATGGTGGGGCTTCACAATCAAAGCCTAAACCTTCAATTAAAGAACAAGGTAAATTGAGTGAGTGAGCAATATACGTACCTTCATCTAAAGTTACTGTTGCCATTCCGCCCAAAATCACGTCCAAAATGATAGAATCTGCATCTGTTATAACGATGCCTTGCAAATGATTTTCTCCTTCTGAGTCTGTTACTGTAAAACCCTCTGCCAACAATTCTAAATCTGCTGTGCCGCAGTAAAACTCTTCAATTGAGTCAAAGTTCGTAGTTCCTGCATTGGCTTCGCAGTCTCCTCCGCCACCTCCAGTCATTTCATTAAAAGAGATATTTAAGCCTGTAAAAGTACCATTATAGTATTTTGTTGGATCATCAAAATGATCGTTAAAGTTCGTTCCTGTTAAATCGACTACCTCGCCATTTTGAGTTCCTGCAAACATTAAGTTAGGATCTCCATCGGCATTAACCACATCAAAACATATATGAGCGACTTCTTCCCACTCATCTATAATGTCTGGACAAGCAACTGGTGATCCAAAAGAAGTAGTTTGTAATAAAACAAAGGTAACAATGAAGTCTCCTGGTACTAATCCATCAAAACCATGCTCTGAATAAGGAGAAACGGGATTTTCTAATCCAGGAGGAATGAAGGTGCATTCGTCACTGGGTGGGTTATCTAAATCCATTCCATCATTAAAATCAAAATTGATAGATGTATAACTTCCTGTCATTACTCCATCATTGCTGCTTCCATTAAAAGTCATTACATCGGGGTTGTACATGAATCGTATGGAAGAACTGCCAAGAAAGTCTGCACCATCTACCGAACGTACTTGTATGGACGCACAGTATTGTCCAGTACTAGCAGATTGGTCAGGTAAAGCCACAAATTGGCAATCAATAGCCGGTTGTTGGGCTTGTAGCATCAAACTTCCAAAGACAAACATTAGGAAGACTAAGAGCGTAGTTTTTAATTTCATAATACTTTTTTATGAGAGCTAGTAATTTAATTTCTTAAAAGGCTTAGTTTAAGGAATGGAACAAAAATAAAGATTCATTTATTTCCTATCTATTCTTTATCGACATAGCATGCTTACAAAATTAGCAATAAACTTTAGCTTTTGCCATGAAAACACCTGTATTTTTTGTGTTTTAAACGGTTAGAAGACAATATTTTTTTTACAAAAAGCAAAAATAAAATAAAATCCATCTATATTTTAGAACATTTTTTGGAAATTGTGGTAGTAAAACAGCGTATGGACAATATTCAAATCACTCACTATCAACACATTAAAACCTTTAAAACGTCATTTTATCCACATAATTTTTCATCTTATGCTTGGAACACTCTTCAATGTACTTACAGTGGTAGTCGGTAGCACGATTGGATTACTCATTCGGAACAAGTTACCGCAACGATTTGTTCAGATTGTTTTTCAATGTTTGGGCATCTTTACCATCTTTTTAGGAATCAAAATGGCTTTGTCTACTCAAGGCGACTTGCTCTTGATGATTTTTAGCTTGGTTGTGGGTAGCTTGATAGGAGAAGGCTTGCAATTGGAAAAACGATTCAACTTATTGGGTGATGGATTGAAAAATCGCTTTAGTAAAGGGGATGATGAAAAGTTTACAGAGGGCTTGGTCACCTCTTTTCTGCTTTTTTGTATTGGTCCGATGGCGATTTTAGGTTCTATACAAGAAGGTTTGGGCGTTTCTTCGGAATTGCTTTATACGAAAAGTATTATGGATGGCTTTTCTTCAACGGCTTTGGCTGCTGCTATGGGGATAGGGGTTTTGGTGTCTGTTGTTCCTTTATTTTTATTTCAAGGAGGCATTACTTTGTTGGCAGAGGTTTTGGAAGGCTTTTTGACGGAGATGATGATTACAGAACTAACCGCAGTGGGTGGGCTGATGTTGGTGGCCTTGGGGATTAATATTTTGGAGATTAAGCAGCTTCGGGTGTTGAATATGTTGCCGAGTTTGTTAGTGGTTTTGATTGTTTATGGTGTTTGGGGTCCATAGTTTTATAGTCGATAGTCCATAGTTTCAGTTCTTAGACCAAAAAGCCACGAATACACAAATTGCATATTCATGGCATGTTTCAATGATTCTACACAGAGGTTTATTTCTTATCAGGTCGCAAGGATCTGACCGCTTTTCCAGTCTGCCACATTTCCGACTCTTGTATTTCCTTCAATTCTTCTTCCAACTTACTTCGATAATCGGGCTGACTGTTGGCTTCAATGACGATTTTAGCTTCTTTACCCGATGCTACCGACTCATACAATTCCTCAAAGACAGGATTGACGGCATCTCTAAAACGGTTTTTCCAGTCTAATGCACCTCGTTGGGCAGTTGTAGAAGTATTGGCATACATCCAATCCATCCCATTTTCAGCAACCAACTTGATGAGGCTTTCGGTCAATTCTTCGACTGTTTCATTAAAGGCCTCTGATGGTGAATGTCCTTTGGTTCTTAGTAGATTATATTGAGCTTCCATCACGCCTGCCAATGCGCCCATCAAAATGCCTCTTTCTCCTGTCAAGTCGCTATATACTTCTTTTTGGAATGTGGTTTCAAATAAGTAGCCCGATCCAATACCAATACCTAAAGCAATGGCTTTTTCTTGGGCTTGTCCTGTGGCATCTTGGGCAATGGCGTAGCTAGAATTCAATCCTTTCCCTTCTAAAAATAAGCGTCTTAAACTGGTTCCAGAACCTTTGGGCGCAACCAAAAATACATCTACGTTTTCAGGAGGTACAATGCCTGTATGTTCATTATAGGTCAATCCAAAACCATGTGAAAAATACAAGGCATTGCCTTCTTCAAGGTTTTGTTTGACCATATCCCAAACGGCTATTTGTCCTGCATCTGAAAGGAGATACATCAACAATGTTCCTTTTTGTGCGGCTGTCTCTAAGTCGAATAAATTAACGCCTTCTTCCCAACCATCGGCAAGGGCTTTTTCCCAAGTTTTTGAATTTTTGCGTTGTCCGACAATGACATTAAATCCATTGTCTCGTAAGTTGAGGGCTTGTCCTGGTCCTTGTACGCCATATCCCAAAACAGCGATGGTTTCCTTTGATAAAACTTCTCTGGCTTTTTCTAAAGAAAATTCTCCTCTCGTAACAACGTTTTCTTCGACTCCTCCAAAATTTATTTTTGCCATACGTTTTTTATAAGTTTATAATTTTTGATAATTATTTGATTCTTTTTTATTGAAAAGTAGCAGGGGCTTTTTCCAATTGTTTTTCGATAAATTTATTGACCTTATCCATTCGTTTATTACTGACGGCAATGCGTCCTGAACGACTAAATGCTAAGATGCCATAGGGTTTCAACAGTTCAAATAATTCTTGCGTATCTTCCTTGTGTCCTGTTTTTTCGATCACCGTATATTCTTTACCGACATAAAGGATACGTGCATTATTGGCTCGGATGATATTTTCGATTTGGCTTCCTTCGATGAGGGCTTTGGTCGGCACTTTGTACAATGCCAATTCCTGATAAACGAGGTCTTCGTCTTCATAGACAATCACTCGAAAGACTTCTAAGATTTGTTCCAATGCCTTTGCGACTTTTTGGATTTGTTCTTCATCTGAATTGACTAAGATGGTAAAACGAAAGATGCCTTTGGTCTCTGTCTCCGAAGCCGAAAAACTATTGATATTGATTTTTCGACGAGTAAATGCAGTAACAATGTGTTGGGTCAATCCAATGGTATCTTCGGTTAAAATAGATAAAGTATATGATTTCATTTATTGGTGATTTTATTTTTAATATTTTTTTGTTATTTGGGAGAGAACGGATATCGCTTCGTCGTGATGGGTCTCCCCGCTATTCGTTCTTATTGCTGCGGCTCGGTTGAGATACAAGGCACTTTGAAAGTGCCTTGTATCTGTGCTTGGCTTCGAGCAGCAATACCACTACTATCGGGTCTAGATGGATTTGCTTAGTACTTCTTAGTGCCAGTTTTTGAACAGAATTTTTTAAGAATTAGAAGAATAAGCAGAATTTTGCTCATGTATACATAAAGGCATTTTAATTTTAGATTTTTCAAAAATCCACTTGACTCCTCCATTTTACGCAATCCCGCAAGTCTTTTCGACTTGTGGTTATAAATGCAATAAAGTCTTTTCGACTTATGGAATCTAAAAATGGTTTGCCGTTATGTATAATCACTCAAAATATCTTATCCTTTTAGGAAAGGTTTGTCTATAAGAAGTCGAGACTCCAACGAACTAGCCCCGATAGTAGTGGTATTCGTGTGTAAGGCTTTAGACCACAAGTCGAAAAGACTTGCGGTAGAAAGGCTAGGCGACACGAATAAGAACGGATAGCGGGACTTGCCTCCACGACGAAGCTCCGAACCCTTCGCTTCTAAAAAAGAAAAACCTTTACTTCATTCTTTAGGATGAAACCACGAAAGAACCGAATCGTCTCGTCGTCCCTTTCGTCACTCAAAACTATTCTAAGCGAATCTCGTGAACGGCACATCCTGACGGAATCATAGGAAAGACATTTTCTTCCTTTTCACAAACGACCTCTAATAAAAAAGGACCATTGTGGTGGAACATATTGTTGAGTGCTTCGTCTAAACGCTCTCGTTCTTCGACTCGTTGAGCAGTAATGCCAAAACCTTCGGAGATTGCCACAAAGTTGGGATTTTTCAACTCGACAAAAGAGTAGCGTCTATCGAAAAAGAGCTGTTGCCATTGTCGCACCATCCCCAGATAATTATTGTTGAGAATAACGATTTTGACAGGTAGATTGGATTGCCAAATCGTTCCTAATTCTTGTAAAGTCATTTGAAAACCGCCATCTCCAATAACCGCAATGACCTCTCGTTTGGGAGCTGCTATCTTTGCACCAAAAGCAGCAGGGAGACAAAAACCCATCGTTCCTAAGCCTCCTGAAGAAACCCAAGAATCGGTTTTTTCATATCCATAATAGCGAGCAGCCACCATTTGATGTTGTCCTACATCCGTTACGACTACCGCATTTCCATTGGTTTTTTCCGAGAGCATTCGTACCACTTCCGCCATCTTTATGGGACCTTCCTCTGGATACAACTCTCCTTTGATTACCGTCTCGTATTCCTGCTTATCACATTGCTCAAATTCCTTGATCCACCTGGTATGTTTATTGGTTTTGACTTTAGGAAGCAAAGCCTTGACCACCGCTTTGGCATCTCCAATCAAAGGAACATCAGCATAAACGTTCTTATTAATTTCAGCAGGATCAATTTCAATATGAATGACTTTGGCTTGCTTCGCATAACGGCTTACATCCCCTGTTACTCTATCATCAAAACGCATTCCGACAGCAATTAAAACATCGCATTCATTGGTCTTAATATTGGGTCCATAATTGCCATGCATCCCCAACATTCCCATATTTAAAGGATGACTTGAAGGCAGGGCGGATAAACCTTGTAAGGTCAAACCAAAAGGAATGCCCGTCTTTTCCACCAACTTTTGTACCTCTTTTTGCGCCTTTGAAATCAGTACGCCATGTCCAACCAACATAAAAGGCTTTTTGGCTTTATTGATTAAATCGGCTGCCTCTTTAATACTTTGGCGATTCACCTTTGGAACAGGCTCATAGGAACGAATGTCGGTACATTTTTTATACTCAAAGTCACACATCTCAAATTGAGCGTTTTTGGTGATGTCGATGACTACTGGACCAGGTCGTCCATTGTTGGCAATAAAAAAGGCTTTGGCAATCACTTCTGCAATCTCATCGGCTTTCGTAATCTGGTAATTCCATTTGGTAATGGGCATCGTGATCCCAATGACATCGGTTTCTTGAAAGGCATCTGTTCCCAATAGCCTTTCAGGAACTTGTCCTGTAATACAAATCATCGGTGTAGAATCCACCTTTGCATCTGCAATTCCTGTAATGAGATTGGTGGCTCCTGGTCCAGAAGTAGCGAGACAAACGGCTGCCGTATTTTTGACTCTTGCATAGCCTTGTGCGGCGTGCGTGGCTCCTTGTTCGTGACGTACTAAGATGTGTTCAAGGTGTTTTTGATACATGTATAGTTCGTCATAAACGGGCATAATTGCTCCGCCTGGATAACCAAAGATGGTTTCGACTCCTTCGGCTAAAAGTGCTAAGACAAGGGCTTCGGCTCCTGTGATATTTTTCCGTTTGAGTGCTGGTTTTTTTAAGATTTCCTTTTTTTGTTTTTTAATTGTTGTGGACATGGTTTTTGTATATTTTTGAGACACTATGAAAAAAAATATAAGTTGATGTGTTTTTACCATTCATTTTGTGTCCACCCTCTTTAATTCTCCCGCCAGCGGAAGACACAGTTCGTGCTTTTTAGGGCTGCTCACACTTTTTTTATAGTACCTGATATTGAGATTTTTTTATTGAAACTTTTAAGAACAGATGCAATCTGTTCCTACCATTTTTTTTATTATTCGTCGGTGACACAACCTTCGGAAGCAGAGGATACACATTGACTGTATTTTCGCAGGATGCCTCTGGTGTATTTAGGAGGTGGTGCTTGCCAATTCTTTTTTCTTTCTTCAATTTCTTCAACAGTTAGATCTACTTGGAGTTGATTATTGGCTGCATCTATAGTGATTTTATCACCATCTTTGAGTAAAGCAAGAACACCTCCTGTTTGTGCTTCGGGCGTGATGTGTCCTACCACAAATCCATGTGTTCCTCCTGAAAAACGACCATCGGTTATCAAAGCTACTTTTTTGCCTAAACCTGCACCCATAATGGCGGAAGTGGGTTTGAGCATTTCGGGCATTCCTGGTCCTCCTTTGGGTCCAACATAACGAATAACAATCACATTGCCCTCTTTTATTGCTCCTGCTCGAATGGCATCATTGGCTGCTTGTTCACTATCAAAGACTTTGGCAGTTCCTTCAAAACGCTCTCCTTCTTTGCCTGTGATTTTGGCAACGGCTCCTTCTGAAGCTAAATTTCCATAAAGAATTTGAATGTGTCCCGTCTTTTTGATAGGTTGGTTTACGGGATAGATGACTTTTTGGTTGGGGAGTAAGTCGGGAAGAGATGCTAAGTTTTCAGCTATTGTTTGACCTGTTACAGTCAAGCAATCTCCGTGCAGAAAACCTTCTTGTAGCAAAAACTTCATCAAGGCTGGTACGCCTCCTACGGCATGTAAATCTTCCATTAGATATTGTCCACTCGGTTTGAGGTCTGCCAACAAAGGTGTCTTATCTGATATTCTTTGGAAGTCATCTAGAGTTAAGGGAATATTGACAGACTTGGCAATCGCAATCAAGTGAAGGACGGCATTGGTTGAGCCTCCTAATACGGTAATGACGGTAAGTGCATTTTCAAAGGCTTCTTTGGTTAAAATATCTTTGGGACAAATATTTTTTTCGAGCAATAATTTGATGGCTTCTCCTGCTTGAAAACACTCTGCTTTTTTGTCTCCACTCATAGCGGGATTAGATGCGCTGTATGGTAAACTCATTCCCAATGCTTCTATGGCAGATGACATGGTGTTGGCCGTGTACATGCCTCCACAAGCTCCTGCTCCTGGACAAGCATTTTGGATGACTCCTTTGAATTCTTGCTCATTGATTTTGCCCGCAAACTTTTCGCCCAATGCTTCAAAAGCAGAAACAATATTGAGTGTTTTATCTTTGTATTTTCCGGAAGCAATGGTTCCACCGTAGACTAAAATAGCAGGTCGATTGAGGCGACCCATTGCGATCATGGCACCTGGCATATTTTTGTCACATCCGACTACGGCAATGATGCTATCATACCATTGAGCAGAAGCTACTGTTTCGATAGAATCTGCAATAATGTCTCTGGAAGGCAAAGAAAAGTTCATTCCGCTGGTTCCCATAGAGATACCATCACTGACTCCAATGGTATGAAAAATAAGTCCGACTTGTCCTCCTTGTTGTACCCCTTCTTTGACTAAAATTGCCAAATTGTTTAGATGCATGTTACAGGTATTGCCTTCGTAACCTGTACTGACTATTCCAACTTGGGCTTTTTGCATATCGCTTTCAGATAAACCTATCCCATATAACATGGCTTGTGCGGCTGGCTGTGTCTCGTCTTGTGTGATTCGTCTACTATATTTATTGAGTGATTCGATAATGCTAGTTTTTTGTGGTGATTAAATGAAATAAAAAAGCCGTTCTCTTATGATTAAGAAGAACGGCTTTAAGCATTTTATGTTACTAAATTATTAGACCATTCTCATTTACCAGGTATGACGACCACGATATTAATAATATGAATGCTAATAATATTGGTTATAAAGTTCATGTTGATTGAAATAAAAAAGCCATTCTTCATTAAATGAGAATGGCTTTCAATTTTTTATTTTTTGTAATATTCATACCATTCTCATTTGTTGGGTATAATGACCACAACATTCACAATAATGTTAATAATAGAAGATATGAAATTCATTTTTGTGTGATTTGTCTCAAATGTAATGGGCATTTTTGAAATATGCAAAGTTTCGTAGGATTTTTTCTCTAAAAGTTTCTTCTTACCCACATAAAAAAAGCCCTACTCATATCTACTGAGCAGGGCTTAAAATCGTATATTGAAGTATTAAGTATCTAAACTTAAATAATCGACACATTTTATGAGGGTCTCTTTTTCAATAATCCTATGTTATTTTTCTCCCAAATAGCTCGACTATTTGCTCGAAAAATGCCTTGTCTAATTGAAAAATAGCCTGCCTCAAAAATGACGATTATTTACGCATAGATACTTATTGGAGGCAATCTAACCTCCTCATTTTATTCTTCTGTCTTGGTATCATCCGTTTGAGGTGGTGCTTCTTCTACGGTAGGTTTATCTTCTACTTGAGGAGCAGGCGTGTCCTCTTTTTTAGATTCCATACGCTTATCTAGTTTCTCTTTCGCCTTTGTTTGCTCTTCAGACGATAACTGTTCTTTCAACTTACTTAAAACATCCAAATCAGCTAAAGTAGTTTTTTGGATATTGGCCGTATTGGTCTTTTTCTCTCTTGGCTTTCTGTCTCTTGAACGATTACCTCGATCTCTGTCTCTGTCTCGATCTCTGTCCCGATCTCTATCTCTATCTCCTGAAATCTGGTGGTCATCTTTATTTCTGTAAACATTGCTGTGAGAAACTAAGATACGTTTGTCATCTCGGTT
This sequence comes from Chitinophagales bacterium, assembly GCA_020630635.1. Lineage (GTDB taxonomy): Bacteria > Bacteroidota > Bacteroidia > Chitinophagales > UBA2359 > JAHDBB01. The sequence goes on along the minus strand of JAHDBB010000047.1, from coordinate 1,999 downwards.
AAAGTCCATAATCATAAACTCTAACTCATCATCTAAGATGGCAAATTGACCTGTTTCTTTTTTCAAGAATTTTTTAGGTCCGTATGCTTCGACACCATAAGGTAAAGCGACAATTGCACCGCCTTTGTTATCTACTTTGATGATGGTTCCTTGATGTACAGAACCTTTAGGGAAGATGGTTTCAAAAGTATCCCATGGATCTTCCTCTACTTGTTTGTGTCCTAAGGAAAGTTTACGTCCTTCTTTGTCTATTTCTAAAACGATCACTTCTAAGTCTTTACCTACTTTGGTAAATTCAGATGGGTGATTGTATCGTTTGGTCCAAGATAAATCAGAGATGTGAACCATACCACCAATACCGTCTTTCAATTCAACAAATACACCGTAAGGAGTCAAGTTGCGAACAACTCCGACATGTTGACTATCAATCGGGAATTCATTTTCGATTTCTTGCCAAGGATCTTGTGATAATTGTTTAACACTCAAAGACATTTTTCTATCTTCTCGATCAATCGTCACAACTTTTGCATCGTACATTTCGTTCAACTTGAAGAACTCACGAGAGTTGATTGGTTGGTTTGACCAAGAAACTTCGGATACGTGAATCAATCCTTCTACACCTGGTGTGATTTCTAAGAATGCTCCATAGTCTTCGATGTTGACAATCTTACCTTTTACAGTAGATCCTACTTGGATTTCATCTCCTAATACATCCCATGGATGTGGTTGCAATTGTTTAAGACCTAAAGAAATACGTTTCTTATTATCATCGAAGTCTAATACAACTACATTGAGTTTTTGACCATTTTCTAATACATCTGTTGGGTGGTTGACACGTCCCCAAGAAATGTCAGTGATGTATAATAATCCATCTACACCGCCCAAGTCAATGAACGCACCGAAGTCGGTAATGTTTTTGATGATACCTTCCAAGACTTGTCCTTTCTCCAACTGTCCAATGATCTTTTGACGTTGCTCTTCCAAGTCGCTCTCAATAAGTGCTTTGTGCGATACCACCGCATTTTTGATGGCTTCGTTGATTTTGACCACTTTGAATTCCATCGTGACTCCAACATAAGCATCATAGTCTGTAATCGGCTTAACATCAATTTGAGAACCAGGTAAGAAAGTTTCAAGACCTAATACATCTACAATTAAACCACCTTTGGTTTTGCTGATGATGGTTCCTTGAATGACTGTCTGGTTGTTGTAACTATCCACAATACCTTCCCACGCTTTCAAAAGTTTAGCTTTTTTACGAGAAAGGACCAATTGTCCATTGTCGTCTTCTTTGCTTTCTACATACACCTCTACATGATCACCTACTTTAATATCTGGCATGTCTCTAAATTCAGAACGAGAGACTAAACCATCTGATTTGAAACCAATATTTAGTACTATATCTGTATTGGTCAAAGAGGCAACTATACCATTGATGATTTCATGGTCATTGATAGGTCGGAAGGTTTGATCATAAGTTTGAGTCCACTCGTCAATTTCCGCCTTTGTGTAAGGCAGGGCTAGTTCATTCCCTGCGTCCCAATCAAAATCATCGTGCGCTACTTTTTCCTTTTCCTCAAAAATAATACGTTCTTTTTTTGTTTCGGTGGCTGATTCCTCAACCGTTTTTTCAGCTTCGTTTACAGGTGCCTGGTCCTTACTTGTATTTTCAGGATTCGGACTTACAGAATCTTGGCTCTGCTCCATTTTAGGGTTATTTAATTCTTCTACCAATGGTTTTTGTTTTTTTTGGTTATTAAATTTTGTTAAAAATGAGTGCAAAATTACAATAAATTAGTCGGTTTTTCAAAAATTAACAACTTTTAAGGCTAATGTATTGGTTTTTTGGGATTTATACAGTTGGGATTTTTTAGTAGTATATGGCACAGTTTGTTTTGTGTTTTTTCTTTTTTGGAGCGAATGGGTGGTGCTTCGTCGTGTTGGAAAGTCCCGCTATTCGTTCTTATTGCTGCGGCTTGGTTGAGATACAAGGCACTTT
>JAHDBB010000665.1 GCA_020630635.1 Chitinophagales bacterium | reverse complement strand
AGCCAACACTCTTGCATTCATACCACTACTATCGGGGCTAGTTCGTTGCGTTCTCAACTTATAGTAACTGTACTCGTCACCAGTCACCAGTCACCAGTCACTTAATAAAAAAACCATGCAAAATCAAAAAAACTTATTCAGCCTAAAAGAAGGCGTACATTATTTCAACTGCGCCTACAAAGCACCCTTGCTCAAATCAGCCGAAGCCATAGCGATCCAAGAGTTGATCAAAATGCGAAACCCACAAGAGTTGACTACCAAAGATTTCTTTGAAACCACTCAAGATGTACGTCGCTTATTCTCCCAGATCATCAACTGTCGCCCTTCCCAAATAGCGGTCATTCCTTCTGCCTCTTATGGTGTAAGTTCCATGTTAAAAAATGTCCCTTGTCAAAAAGGACAACATGCCTTAACCATCGAAAACGAATTTCCAAGTGATTATTTTGGCTTACAAAGATGGTGTGAGATTCACCAAAGCACTCTAAAAGTCATCTGCCCCAATCACCAGTTAAAAACAATTGGCGAAGATTGGAATGAACGCATCATCAATAGTATTACCAGTGAAACAGCCGTCGTTGTCATGTCCATAACCCATTGGATGAATGGCGTAAAATTTGATGTAAAAAGGATAGGCGAACAATGTAAAAAAATGGGCGCATACTTTATCATTGATGGTACTCAATCTGTTGGAGCTTTACCGATGGATGTTGAAGCCTGTCACATTGATGCCTTAATTTGTCCCACTTACAAATGGCTGTTAGGTCCTTATTCCGTAGGCTTGATGTATGTTGGCAGTAAATTTTACAACGGTATTCCCTTAGAAGAATCTTGGATGAATCGAACCAACGCTCAAAACTTTAGCCAACTCACTGATTACGACTCAAATTATCTACCCGATGCAGGTCGTTACAATGTTGGAGAAAGCAGCTATTTTATTTTGATGCCTATGTTAAAAGTCGCTTTACAACAACTCAACGAGTGGACCATTCCAGCGATTCAAGACTATTGTATCCAACTCACCCAACCTTTATTTGACTACTTAGAGGATAAGGGCGCAACCATAGAACCACCACTTTACAGAAGCCCACATTTATTTGGCTTGACCTTATCCGAAGGCAAAAATATGGCACAAGTAAAAGAAAATCTCCAAAAAAATAATATCTTTATATCGGTAAGAGGCGATTCATTAAGGGTATCTGTCAATGTATTTAATACCCAAGAAGATATTGAAAAGTTGATCAAAGTTCTTGGTTGATCTATCTCAATCAAATACTAAAGATTTTTACTTCATTCTTTAGGAGGAAGCCTACAAAAAGCTGGAACTAAAAAGTCCTGTCTAAAACCAACTAGCCCCGATAGTAGTGGTATAAATGTAATGCGTTGGCTGCCTAAAACGTTGGCACATTTATAAGAACGGATAGCGGGACTTTCCGTAACGATGAAAGAAGAACCCTTCGCTCCTAGCCTAAAAAAGAATAGGATTCTTGTATGGACAAAAGCCACAAACTGAGCCGTAACTATGGACTATTGACCATCGACTATGAACTAACTTCGTAATTAATAGGATTCCTGTATGACCAAAAGCCACAAACTGAACCGCAACTATTGACCATCGACTATGAACTAACAAAACGTCCCAAATTATAAAAACATGCTAAAAATATTCTCCTATTTATGGTTCATTATCAAATGGCTGGCATTACTGATAGGCTTACCCATTTTATTAGGATTACTTTGGATAGGCATCAAATCTTTTGGCGAAATAGGAACCGATGTAAGTAAACAGGACATAGATTTTTCCTTAGAATTAAAACGTCTAAATGAACCTAAAAACTTGCCCAATATTTTATTAATTATGGCAGATGATTTAGGATATGGAGACTTGGGATGTTATGGAAGCTCTTCGATACAAACACCGCATTTAGACAGCTTGGCAAAACAAGGAATGCGCTTTACCGACCATTATGCAGGAGCATCCGTTTGCTCGCCTTCAAGAGTTGCATTTATGACTGGGCGTTATCCCATAAGAGCAGGATTTAATTCAGTCATTACACCAACAGGCTTGCCCTATTCCAAAAAATATATGTGGCATATCAGTAAGTTATTTAACCAATTAGGAGCCGTAGATATGGGTGCAGATTCAAAATTCAACGGCATTCGACACAAAGAAGTAACACTAGCAGAAGCTTTAAAACAAGCAGGATACGCAACAGGAATGTCAGGAAAATGGCACTTAGGTGATTTAAAAACCAGCCCAGAATTTAACCCCATGTATCACGGCTTTGATGACTTTTTAGGATTAAATGCAGCCAATGATGAATTTCCTGCCGCCTTATTTGATAGAGATAGTATGATGACCGAAGATGTAGGATTAGAACAAGATTTTTTAAGCCGAATTTTCGCAGAAAGAGCCATTTCCTTTATTGAAAAAAACAAAACACAGCCTTTCTTTTATTTCTTGTCATTTACAGCACCACACTTACCCTTAGTCCCATCTAAACGCTTTAAGCATACATCAAAAGGAGGCATTTATGGAGATGTTGTAGAAGAGATGGACTTTTATATCGGTCAGGTTTTAGAAACACTTGAAAAAGAAGGAGTTGCCGATAATACGATTGTCGTTTTTACCAGCGATAACGGTCCTTGGTTCAAAGGAAGTCCAGGTGAATATCGGGGGCGAAAAGGTCAGTCTTTTGAAGGCGGATATCGAGTCCCTTTCATCGTCAAATGGTCAGAAAAAATACCGCCCAATAGTACTTGTCATGCTCCAATTATGAACTTTGATGTCTATCCAACCTTATTAGAAATTGTTGGTTTAGAGTTGCCACAAGATCGCATCATTGATGGAAAAAGTTTGTATAATTTATGGACACAACAAACGAATGAATCACCCCATGACGCTCTATTTTTATATCATTTCGACCAAGTAGAAGCCATTCGTACAGGTCGCTGGAAGTTCATCACTACGACCAATCATTATGTCTGGCCCATTTTATTAGACCGCAAAGACTTGATAACCAATGGACTCGCAGAGCCTTGGTTTGGACGGCAATATCCCAATCTTTATGACTTGGAACAAGACCCAAGCGAAAACTATGATTTACAACATCATTATCCTCAAAAAGTGGATTCACTTGCTCAAAAAATAGAAGAATGGGAAAAGCATATTGAGGAAAATCCGTATGGTTGGGTAGAATAAACGCACA
>JAHDBB010000046.1:7883-19884 GCA_020630635.1 Chitinophagales bacterium | reverse complement strand
TTTTTTAGTGATTCAGTTACTATAGATCAAGACCGCAACGATCTAGCCCCGATAGGAGTGGTATCGCTGCTTGCTTTGGACCACAAGTCGAAAAGACTTGCGGGAGAGCTTTGGGGCAGCGATGAGAACGGATAGCGGGACTTGCTGGTACGACGAAGTACTAGACCTTTCGCTCCTAAAAGAGATAACCATCAATGGTAAGAGGGATCGCTCGTTTGTATCAGTTTAGATATTATACCCAAGTGTGGATTGTAGATAGAGGGTGGGTAAGTTGTTAGTACAAGTATATGATAAAATCGGGTAAAGTACAAGTATTTGCACCTTACCCGATTGTATTCTTCTTATATTATCTATTAGTGTCGGACTTCGATATAACCAGAGTATCGTTTTACTCCGATTGCGGCAGATTCTAATTCTAATACATAGAAGTAAGAACCTTGTAATAATGGCTCGAAGTCGTTTTGATATTTACCGTTCCAAATGATGCTTTCGGATTGACCTTGTTCGATGTTCAATACGACGCTTCCGAAACGGTTGAAGACAACTAATCGTTGGTATTCAAAACAATGTACATTATTTATGACTAACTGTTCATTGATTCCGTCACCATTTGGCGTAATAATATTTGGAACATTTACCTCACAACTGTGATAATCCAAGTTTTCAGCTCTTTCTTCTGTCTCTAATTCCTCATCATCTAATTGGTCTTCGCTTTCCATTACGAATACGTAAACCGTTGCTGTTGCCTCTTGTTCGCCACTGTCTTGGATGGTGTACTCAAATGTATCGAAGCCAAAGAAGTCTTCATTTGGTGTATAAACCGCCGTTCCATCTTCTTCGATGGCTACGGTACCATTGCCTCCTTGTGTATAGTTGGCTACGCTTAATCCAAGACTACCACCATCGTTGTCTAACACATTGAAATTGATCGGTTTACCTTCTTCTCCGTTAATATCGTCATCCCCTGCAAATAAGCCTGTACAATCTCCTCCTACTTCCACTTGAACTATGATTGTATCACATTCTCCTGCGTCATTGCATCCAATCACTTCTAGTTGATCTATTCCTTCAAAACCTGGAAGCCCTCTATATCGGAAACAGTTTTCTTCTAATAAGGTAACGCTACAATTGAAGGTTGTTGATAGATTCGCTAAAGTCGCATCTGGTACATCGCAGAAGTCAATACATAAATCAACTGCTTCGACTGGTTGAGCGCAAGCATAGATAATATCTGCACACTCTGGCTCTTCTGGTGTTGGATCAACTGGTGTCGGATCTTCTGGCGTTGGGTCAACTGGTGTCGGATCTTCTGGCGTTGGGTCAACTGGTGTTGGATCAACTGGTGTCGGATCAACTGGTGTCGGATCAACTGGCGTTGGATCAACTGGCGTTGGATCAACTGGCGTTGGATCAACTGGTGTTGGATCAACTGGCGTTGGATCAACTGGTGTTGGATCAACTGGCGTTGGGTCAACTGGTGTTGGATCTTCTGGCGTTGGGTCAACTGGTGTCGGATCTTCTGGTGTTTCTGCACCCTCCACGATAATCATTACAATCGCTTGATCGGTTCCACCTTGTCCATCACAGACGGTATAAGTAAATTGATCTACTCCTACAAATCCTTCATCTGGTGTGTAAATTAGCTCGTTTCCACTAACGGTTACAGTACCATTTTCAGGTGCGCCATCACTTGGTAAATTACAAACGAATAATAAGTCACCATCATCGTCTTCATCGTTGTCTAAAACATCAATGGTGACAGGCATTCCTTCGTCTGTGTAAACCATATCATCTTCTGCATTTGGATTTTCATTATCTGGTGTTTCAGGTGTGAAATCCCCTACTGTTATGTAAACCGTTGCTTGGTCTGTTCCACCTTGTCCATCACAGATGGTATAAGTGAAGCTGTCCATTCCTTCAAAGCCTTCATTTGGAACATACAATACTCCGTTGTAAGTAGTAACTACTGTACCATTTTCAGCTTGTAAGTCCTCATCTGTATTGCAGAATGTTGGCACATCACCATCGGCATCATCGTCATTGAGTAAGACGCTTACTTCCACACCCATTCCTGGATCTGTAGTCGCATAATCATCATTGGCTTCTGGTAGATTATTTTGTCCATCACAGTCGCCTACTTCAATCATAATGGTGTACATTGAACAATCACCGTCTTCGTTACAAGCCTCTACATGTAATTCATCTTCTCCATAGAAGGCTGGTAATGGTAGATAGCTAAAGCAGTTTTCGCTTAACATATCAATGCTGCAATTGAAGGTATTGGTGATTTGTGATAAGACTTCATCGTCTTCACAGAAATCAATGCAAATTTCAATTTCTTCAAATGGTTCTGTACAGAAATCTAAAGTGGTTTCACACTCTGGTGTTTCTACTGTTGGAGTAGTTGGATCGCCTACTGTTACATAAACTGTTGCTTGGTCCGTTCCACCTTGTCCGTCACAGATGGTATAAGTAAAGCTATCTTCTCCTACAAAATCTTCATCTGGCATATAAAGGATACCATCTGCTGTTTGAACAGCCGTACCATTTTCAGGATTAAGGTCTTCATCCGTATTACAGAAGTGTAAGATTTGATCGTTGTCATCCTCGTCATTGGCTAAAACATCTATCTCAACAGCCGTATTTTCATCTGTACTTGCATAGTCATTGTTGGCAACTGGTTCATCATTTTCACCATCACAGTCCGTTACATCAATCTCAATTGTGTAGATGGTACAATCACCATTGTCACATGCCTCCACATAGATTTCATCTTCTCCATAGAAAGTTGGTAATGGGGTATAAGTGAAGCATTCATCATCTAAAATCTCAATACTGCAATGTAAGGTATTGGTTACTTCCTCTAATTCCTCGTCATTGTTACAGAAGTCAATGCAAATTTCAATCATTGTCAAAGGTTCCGTACAATATTCTAAGGTTGTTTCACAATCTGGTGTATCAGGTGTGTCTGGTGTATCAGGCGTATCAGAATCTCCAACAATAATGGTTACCACTGCAACGTCTGTATTTCCATTTAGATCACATAAAGTGTATTCAAAAGAATCAACTCCTTCAAAATTATCATCTGGTGTATAAATGAATCCTGTTGCGGTTACTTCTACCGTACCATTTTCAGGTTCTTCATGGTTGCAAATATAGATTGGATCGTTATCTGGATCATAATCATTGCCTAATGCATTGATGACGACTGGTGTATTGACATCTGTTGTTTCACTGTCATCGTTGGCAACAGGTGGATTATCGTCTCCATTACAATCACCTACGAATACATCAACTTCTATTGTTTCACAATTGCCTTCCCCATCACAAGCTGTAATGGTTACAACATCGTCGCCTAAGTAGGCAGGAAGTGGCGTATATGCCACACAACCATCTGGTAAATATTGTAAGCTACAATTGAAGGTTGTTGTGACACTTGATATTTCTACATCGTCTCCTAAATCACAGAATTCCACACAAATCTCAACTGTTTCTAATGGCTCTGTACAGTAGTAATAGTCTTCTTGACAAGGTGTTTCTTCTGTCTCCTCTGTCTCTTCTGTTTCACCAGTTACACCATCACAGTCAATAGGACCCACTTCTATCGTTTCATCTGTTGGACATCCCAATACAGTATGTGTTGCTCCTATTTCATATTCTTCATCTGCATCTAATGTTAAAGTGTAAGGCTCACCTTCTGGGGTGATGTTGATACCCATTGGACCTGTGATATAGTAGCTACCTTCATAACCATATACTGTTACCTCAATGTCGTAAGTACCATTGTTGTTACACTCTGGATCAGAGATAACTACATAAGGAGCTTGTACAACAATTGCTTGTGTTTGGTCTGAACTGCTACAACCATCTTGTGTAATGGTCAAGGTATAAATACCGTCATTGTCCATTGTGGCATTTTCAATGATTGGATTTTGCTCATCTGATTCAAATCCGTCTGGACCTGTCCAGTGATATTCTCCATCACTATCATTAGAGTATAAGTAGATGGTTCCACCTATACAAACTTCACCGCTACAACTTGCGTCTGCTCCTGGACCTTCACCCGCTTCAACGATTGTAATATCTGTATCAGAACATTCACCATCATAAACTGTCAATGTGTAGGTTCCTAAGTTGTCTTCATCTGCATTGAAGATAATTGGATTTTGGTCATTAGAAGAGAATCCGTTTGGACCTTCCCAATAGTAAGTGTCTCCACCTTCTCCATATAATTCAATATTATCTCCATTACAAATATCTCCGCTGCTGCTTGCTTGGGCTTGTGTGCCTCCACCTAGTTCTATTGTTACTGCATCTGTATCACTACAATCACCATTGTAAACAGTTAAAGTATAAGTTCCTTCTTTATCTTCATCCGCATTAAAGATCATTGGATTTTGTTCGTTTGACTCAAAACCATCTGGACCTTCCCAGTAATAAGAGTCTCCACCGCCTCCATATAACTCAATGGTTCCACCTTCGCAAACTTCATCACTACCAGAAGCATCTGCATTTGGTTCAGGAGCAATTTCTACTTCGATGACATCTGTATCTTCACAACCATTATTGTAAACCGTCAATGTGTAGGTTCCTGCATTGTCTTCGTCGGCATTTTCGATGGTCACATTTTGTTCAAATGATAAGAAACCATTTGGACCTGTCCACTCGTAGCTATCACCACCTTCACCATATAATTCTAAATCGCTTCCTTCACAGATAGGACCATTGCTATCTGCTTGTGCATTGGTTCCTTCTCCAATGGTTACTTCTACTACCGTACTTTCTAAACATCCACCATTGATAACGGTTAAAATATACAATCCTGCATATTCTTCACCAGCATCTTCAATGACTGGGTTTTGCTCATAAGACTCAAAGTCATTTGGACCTTCCCAGTAGTAGTTTTGACCACCCTCTCCATATAATTCAAGATCACCTCCATTACATAGTGGACCATTGCTATCTGCATCAGCATCAGGATCTTCGTAGATTTCAATCTCAATTTCATCAGTATCAGAACAACCACCATTGTAAACAGTCAATGTATACGTTCCTGCATGATCCTCGTCTACATTTTCAATTACTGGATTTTGTTCATCTGATTCAAAACCATTTGGACCTTCCCAGTAATAAGTATCTCCACCAGAACCTTCTAATTCTAAGTCTTGACCTTCACAAAGTTCATCTTCTCCAGAAGCATTGGCATTGGTATCTTCGTCAATTTCTACGATTACAATTTCCATATCAGAACAACCATTGTTGTAAATAGTCACGGTATAGGTTCCAGCATTATCTTCATCTGTATTATAGATAGTTGGGTTTTGATCATTAGAAGAGAAACCATTTGGACCATTCCATTCATAACTATCACCACCATTGGCAGATAATTGTAAATCTTGACCTTCGCAAAGTGGTCCGTTGCTATCTGCATCTCCAAAGTTTGGATCGCCTATTTCAATTTCAATCACCTCTGTATCTTCACAACCATTTTCGTAAACCGTCAAAGTATAAGTTCCTGCATTGTCTTCGTCTGCATTTTCAATTGCTGGATTCTGCTCATCTGATTCAAAACCATTGGGTCCTGTCCAAGAATAAGAATCTCCCCCTTCTCCATATAACTCTAAATCGCTTCCTTCACATATTTCTCCATCACCATTGGCATTGCTGTCTGCATCTGCTTGTGGACCGTCTCCAATTTCGATAGTGATTTGATCTGTATCAGCGCACTCACCATTGTAAACTGTCAATGTATAAGTTCCTGCATTGTCTTCATCTATATTATCAATTTCTGGATTTTGTTCATCTGACTCAAAACCGTTTGGTCCTTCCCAAGAATAAGAATCTCCACCTTCTCCATATAACTCTAAATCACTTCCTTCACAAATTTCTCCATCGCTTCCAGCATTGCTACTTGCATCCGCATCTGGTGCAGGTGTTACTTCCAAAGTAAGTTCGTCAGTTGCTACACAGCCGTTTTCAGTCATTGCTACAACCGTATAAACACCTTCATCCTCCATACCTGCACTTGAAATAATTGGATCTTGTTCATCTGATTCAAAACCGTTTGGTCCTGTCCAGTGATAAGAATCAAAACCATCAGAACTGAATAAATAAACGGCTTCCCCTTCACAAACAGGACTGCTACAACTTACTACAACTGTTGGACTTTCTCCTCCAATTTCTACCTCAACTTCATCTGTATCAGAGCATCCGCCATTGTAAACTGTTAGTGTGTAAGTTCCTTCGTTATCTTCATCTATATCTTCAATTGTTGGATTTTGTTCATCTGACTCAAATCCGTTTGGTCCTTCCCAAGAATAATAATCTCCACCTTCTCCATATAGTTGTAAAGTTCCTCCTTCACAAATTTCGTTACCATCAGCATTGCTACTTGCATCTGCTTGTGAACTATCTCCACCAATTTCGATATCTATTTCGTCTGTATCAGAACAGCCTCCACTATAAACCGTTAGTGTGTATGTTCCAGAATTATCGTCATCTACATTTTCTATTACTGGATTTTGCTCGTCTGACTCGAATCCATTTGGTCCTTCCCAAGAATAAGAATCTCCACCTTCTCCATATAATTCTAAGTCACCGTCTTCACATAAGTTGCCATCATTATCTGCATTGCTGTCTGCATCTGCATTGACATCACCATCATCGCTTACCTCTATAGTAATAGAATCTGTATCAGAACAATTGCCATTGTAAACAGTAACTGTGTAAGTTCCTGCATTGTCTTCATCTACATTATCAATCTCTGGGTTTTGCTCATCTGACTCAAAACCGTTTGGTCCTTCCCAAGAATAACTGTCTCCACCCTCTGCATATAATTCTAAGTCACTTCCTTCGCAGATCTCATCGTCATTATTTGCATTGCTTGATGCTTGGGCATTGACACCATCTCCACCAACTTCAATATCTATTTCATCTGTATCAGAACAGTCACCATTGTAAATAGTTAGTGTATATGTACCAGAATTATCTTCATCTGCATTTTCAATTACTGGATTTTGTTCATCTGATTCAAAACCGTTTGGTCCTGTCCAGGAATAACTATCTCCACCTTCTCCATATAATTCTAAGTCGTCATCACATAAATTACCATCACTATCAGCATTACTTGTAGCTTCTGCATTGTCATCTTCATTTACTTCTATTGTAATAGAATCTGTATCAGAACAATTACCATCATAAACCGTCAAGATATATGTTCCAGCGTTATCTTCATCTACATTTGGAATAGTTGGATTTTGAGCATTAGAAGAGAAACCATTTGGACCTTCCCAATAGTAAGAGTCTCCGCCTTCTGCATATAATTCTAAATCGCTTCCTTCACATAACTCATCATTGTTTCCAGCATTACTATCTGCATCCGCATTTACATCACCTCCTACTAATACTGCAACCATATCAGAATCACTACATCCATCATTGGTAACTGTCAAAATATACATTCCTTCATTATCTTCATCCGCATCTTCAATCACAGGATTTTGCTCATTTGATTCAAAGCCATTTGGTCCTTCCCAGTGGAAATCACCATTTCCTTCACCATACAATTGAATATCAGAACCTTCACAAACATCTGCATCTTCTGCGGAAGCATCTGCATGGGCATTAGAATTCACTTCTACCTCTACTTCGTCTGTAGCAGTACAACCATCTGCTGTTGTGGCTACTACAGTGAATAAACCATTGTAATCACCATCTATTTCATCAATCACAGGATCTTGTTCAGTAGATTCAAACCCATTTGGTCCTGTCCATTGGTAAGATGCAAAACCACTTGAGCTAAATAGGTGTAAATTTTCACCTGCACAAATTGGTGTACTACAACTTACTACGACTGTCGGACTATCTCCTATTGTAATGGTGATTTCATCTGTATCAGAACAAGCTCCATTGTAAACAGTCAATGTGTAGGTTCCTTCATCGGCATTTTCAATTACTGGATTTTGTTCGTCTGATTCAAAGCCGTTTGGTCCTTCCCAGTGGTAAGAATCACCACCTGATCCATACAATTCTAAATCACCTCCATCACATAAAACTCCGTTGTTAGTATTGCTATCTGCATCCGCATTGGCTCCACCGCCTAATTCAACATTTACAACATCTGTATCAGAACAGCTACCGTTATAAACGGTCAAAGTATAGGTTCCTTCATTGTCTTCATCCGCATTTTCAATTACTGGGTTTTGTTCGTCTGACTCAAAGCCATTTGGTCCTGTCCAAGAATAACTATCTCCACCAGAACCATATAATTCAAGATCACCTGATTCGCAGTAACCATCTTCGTCATCATCTGCATTACTTGAAGCATTGGCATTAGGATCTTCATTTACTCCAATTGTAATGGAATCTGTATCACTACATTCACCATTGTATACCGTAACCGTATAAGTTCCTGCATTGTCCTCATCTACATTGTCAATTTCTGGATTTTGTTCGTCTGATTCAAAACCATTTGGTCCTGTCCAAGAGTAACTATCTCCTCCTTCAGCATACAATTCTAAATCATCTCCTTCACAAAGTTCATCGTCATCGTCTGCATTACTTGAGGCATTGGCATTGGGTTGTTCGTCGCTTATTCCAATTGTTACTGTATCCGTATCACTACATTCACCATCATAAACCGTTACTGTATAGGTTCCAGCATTATCTTCGTCTGCATTATCAATTTCTGGATTTTGCTCATCTGATTCAAAACCGTCAGGTCCTGTCCAAGAATAACTATCTCCTCCTTCAGCATACAATTGTAAGTCGCTTCCACTACAAATATCCCCCTCTTCATTCGCATTACTTGAAGCATTGGCATTTACCTCATCACCAACTGAAACATTGACTACATCTGTATCAGAACAAGCTCCATTATACACTGTTAAAATATATTCTCCTGCATTGTCTTCATCTGCATCTTCAATTTCTGGATTTTGCTCATCTGATTCAAAACCATTTGGTCCTTCCCAATGATAGCTATCTCCACCTTCGCCAAATAATAGTATATCACCTCCACCGCATAATACTCCTGTTGAAGCATTACTTGAAGCATCTGCATTTGGCTCTTCATTTATATCTATTTCTATATCTTCTGAAATACTGCAATTTGCATAGGAAATAGTTACCGTATAAATACCTGCATTGTCTTCATTTGCATCTGTGATAACAGGACTTTCCTCATCTGATTCAAAACCATTAGGTCCTGTCCAAGAATAACTTGTACCACCATCTGCATATAATTCTATCTCATCTCCTTCACAAATATTACCATCATTATCAGCATTGCTTGAAACTTCTGCATTAAATCCTGAGGTTACATCTATACTTATATAATCTGAATCTGTACAATCGCCACTTGTTACTGTTAAGAAGTAACTTCCTGCATTTTCTTCTCCAATATTTTCAATTACCGGATTCTGCTCATTAGATTCAAAATCGTTGGGTCCAGTCCAAGAATAAGAGTCTCCACCTGAACCCTCTAATTGTAAGCTGCTACCTTCACATATTTCACCAGAGTCATTAGCATTACTTGAAGCATTCGCATTCACAGGATTACCAATATTGACTGTAATTTCATCTGTATCACTACAAGAACCATTATTTACCGTTAAAGTATAAGTTCCACTATTATCTGCACCTGCATTTTCAATAGTTGGATTTTGTTCATTTGATTCAAAGCCATCAGGTCCTTCCCAATGATAAGAATCACCACCAGAACCGTATAGCTCTAAGTCTCCACCATCACAGAATGGCTCATCATCATCCAAGTTGCTAGAAGCATTTGCATTCGGCTCTGAATAAATATCAATGGTAATTTGATCTGTATCAGTACAATCTCCATAAGAGACTGTTAGAGTATAAGTTCCACTATTGTCCTCATCTACATTTTCAATAGTTGGATTTTGCTCATCTGATTCAAATCCATTGGGTCCTTCCCAGTAATAATCACCTCCACCATTTCCATACAATTCTAAATCAGCTCCTTCACATAAGTCGTTTCCATCTGCTACGTTACTTAAAGCTTGTGCTTCAGGATCAGCATCAATCTCAATGGTAATATTATCAGAATCAGAACAATCACCATTATAAACAGTCAAGGTATAAGTTCCTTCGTTATCTTCAGTTACATTTTCAATCACTGGATTTTGTTCATCTGACTCAAAGCCATTTGGTCCTTCCCAATGATAAGAGTCACCACCAGAACCATATAATTCTAAATCACCTCCACCACAAACATAATCACTACTTGATGGATCAGCATTTGGTGTATCGACAACATCCGCTACTGTTGATGAAGAACCTGTACAACCATCATCATTCATTACAACGACGACATAAGTTCCTGCATTTTCAGCAGTTGCGTTTGGAATGATTGGGTCTTGTTCCGTAGATTCAAAACCATTTGGACCTGTCCAAGAATAACTATCAAACCCGTCTGTCGCAAACAAATATAAATCAGTTCCTTCACAAATTGGCGTACTACAACTTGCAGCTACTTCCTCTCCTGTACCTCCAACTTGAACCGCTAAAGATTCAGAGTCAGAACATTCTGCGTTAAAGACAGTCAAAATATACATTCCATCATTATCACTACTTGCATTTTCAATGATTGGATTTTGTTCATTTGATTCAAAACCATCAGGTCCTTGCCATAAATAAGATTCTCCACCTTCTCCATACAATTGGATGGTTCCACCTGTACAAACAGGAGAATTGCTAGAAGCATCCGCTTCTAAATCATCTTCATCAAAGAAGGTAATAGTTACCTCGTCACTACTTACAGGACAGTTACAATTTTCAATGATCCAAGTATAAGTATAAGTTCCTGGTTCATCTACTGTAATTGTTAAACTATGATCGGTTTCATCTGTAATACCAGGACCTTCCCAATGTCCATATCCAATTTCAGGAATGTTTGCATTTAATTCATAAGTTAAACCACAAACTCCTGAATCTGATCCCGCATCTGCTTCTGAAGGATTATCGCCAAAATTAATGGCTATGATGTCAGAGGTTACTCCACAAGCGTTTGTAACAGTCCATTCAAATACATATAAACCAAAACCATTGACAGTTGCTGTTGCATTCGGATCATTATCATCTGAAATAGTCGCTCCTGGAGGAATTTGCCAAATACCTTCGCTATCCCCTGACATTGCAGCATCAAAAGTGTATTCTAAACCACAAGCCTCATCATCTTCTCCTGCATCTGCAAATAGATCTTCTGTCGCTTCACAAGGCTCAGGACCTAAATCAATATCAAAACCAAAGTCGGCATCTAAGTAATCTTCTCCTTCATCTAAACTCACGTCATAAGAACCAACTGTTGTTAATTCAGAGTCATCTGGTCCATTTCCAACCTCTACGATATAGTTTCCTGCTGGTAAATCATCAAATAAGTAGAATCCATCTTCATCCGTTTCTGTCGTTGCTATTAATTCTCCATCCTCATCATATAATGAAACAGTAATCCCTTCTAAACCATCTTCATCTGCATCTTGGTTTCCATCGCCATCTTCATCAAACCATACATAATCTCCAATTGAACCTGTTTCTGGAGTTGGAGTCGGAGGAGTTGGTGTTGGTATATCAAAGCCAAAGTCGGCATCTAAGTAATCTTCTCCTTCCTCTAAACTTACATCATAGGTTCCTATGGTTGTCAATTCTGAACCATCTGGTCCATTTCCTACTACAACTGTATAGTCTCCTTCTGGTAAATCATCAAATAAATAGAAACCATCTTCATCTGTTTCTGTGGTCGCTATTAATTCTCCATCTTCATCATATAATGAAACTGTTACTCCTTCTATTCCATCTTCATCAGCATCTTGTTCGCCATCTCCGTCACTATCTAACCATACATAATCTCCTATAGATCCCGTTTCTGGGGTTGGAGTTGGAGGAGTTGGTGTTGGTATATCAAAACCAAAGTCCGCATCTAAGTAGTCCTCTCCTTCATCTAAGCTCACATCATAGGTTCCTACTGTTGTTAACTCTG
>JAHDBB010000046.1:0-7783 GCA_020630635.1 Chitinophagales bacterium | reverse complement strand
TAGTCCTCTCCTTCATCTAAGCTCACATCATAGGTTCCTACTGTTGTTAACTCTGAACCATCTGGTCCATTTCCGACCTCGACTGTATAGTTTCCTTCTGGTAAATCATCAAATAAATAGAAACCATCTTCATCTGTTTCTGTCGTTGCTATTAATTCTCCATCTTCATCATATAAAGATACTGTCACTCCTTCTATTCCATCTTCGTCTGCATCTTGTTCTCCATCTCCATCACTATCTAACCATACATAATCACCGATAGAACCTGTACACTCATCTCCTCCAAATTCAATTGTTACACTATCAGAATCATCCCCACAAGTTCCTTCTACTGTCCAAGTAAATGTATAGCTTCCTGCCCCATCGACTGTTACTGATGTATTTGGATCATTGACATCGGCAAATTCACCATCCCCTGACCAAGTTCCTTCTCCACTTGCATCTAATGTATAACTTACATCACATGTTGAACCACCATTACCCGCATCTGCATCTGGCGTATCTGGTAAAACGGTTATTGTTACAAAATCACTTACAGAAGAACAAACATTACCTTCTACTGTCCATTCAAAAATATTATCGCCTTCTCCTAATCCAGTCACTTCTGAATTAGGGTCATTTACATCTTCTATTTCTCCTGCACCTGACATCAAACTCCAAATTCCTTCTCCACCTGCGGATAAAGTATAAGTACTTCCACATATTGAAACATCTTCTCCTGCATCTGCTTCTTCATCTTCGGCAAAGGTAATTTCTACACTATCTGAATCACTTCCACAATCGCCTTCTACTGTCCAAATAAATGTGTAACTTCCTGCATCTTCTACTGTTACGGTTGTCATAGCATCATTGGCATCTGTAAACTCACCATCTCCTGACCAACTACCAGAACCATTTGCTTCTAATACATAACTTAATCCACAAATTTCGTCATCACTTCCTGCATCTGCATTGGCATTATCCTCCAAAAATTCTATGGTTACTTCATCACTATCACTTCCACAATCTCCTTCTACTGTCCAAGTAAAGGTGTAACTTCCTGTCTCATCTACTGTTACTGTTGTACTCGGATCATTAGCATCGGCAAACTCACCATCTCCTGACCAACTTCCTTCTCCACTTGCATCTAACTCATAACTTAAATCACAAGTTGAACCACCAGCTCCTGCATCTGCATTTAAATTTTCTTCACCTAAGAAAGTGATCGCTACTTCATCACTGTCACTTCCACAATCTCCCTCTATGGTCCAAGTAAATGTATAGGTTCCTGGTTCTGATACTGTAACTGTAGCATTATCATCATTAGAATTAGAAAATTCTCCTTCACCCGACCAAGTTCCTTCTCCACTTGCATTCAAGTCATAACTCAAACCACAAGTTTCAGCATCATCTCCTGCATTGGCACTGGCATCATCTTCTAAGAAGTTAATTGTTACATTATCCGAATCAGTACCACAAGTTCCTTCTACTGTCCAAGTAAAAGAATAACTTCCTGCTTCACTTACTGTTACTGTGGTATTTGGGTCATTAACATCTGCAAAGTCACCATCTCCTGACCAAGTTCCTTCTCCACCTGCATGCAAACTATGACTCAAACCACAAGTTTCATTATCGTCTCCAGCATTGGCATCTGGTGTATCAGGTAAAACCGTTATGGTTACAAAATCACTTACTGATGCACAAACGTTACCTTCTACTGTCCATTCAAAAATATTATCGCCTTCTCCCAATCCAGTCACTTCTGAATTAGGGTCATTTACATCTTCTATTTCTCCTGTACCTGACATCAAACTCCAAGTTCCTTCTCCACTTGCTCCTAAAGTGTAAGTACTTCCACATATTGAAACATCTTCTCCTGCATCTGCTTCTTCATCTTCTGCAAAAGTAATTTCTACACTATCTGAATCGCTTCCACAATCGCCTTCTACTGTCCAAGTAAATGTGTAGCTTCCTGCATCTTCTACTGTCACAGTTGTCATAGCCTCATTGGCATCTGCGAACTCACCATCTCCTGACCAGCTTCCAGAACCATTTGCTTCTAATACATAACTTAATCCACAAATTTCATCATCACTTCCTGCATCTGCATTGGCATTGTCTTCTAAAAATTCTATGGTTACATTATCACTATCGCTTCCACAATCGCCTTCTACTGTCCAAGTAAATGTATAACTACCCGACTCGCCTACTGTTACTGTCGTATTTGGATCATTGGCATCTGCAAAGTCGCCATCTCCTGACCAAGTTCCTTCGCCACTTGCATCCAACTCATAACTTAAATCACAAGTTGAGCTGTCATCTCCTGCATCGGCATTCACATTATCTTCTAAAAATTCTACGGTTACATTATCACTATCGCTTCCACAATCGCCTTCTACTGTCCAAGTAAATGTATAACTACCCGACTCGCCTACTGTTACTGTCGTATTTGGATCATTGGCATCTGCAAAGTCGCCATCTCCTGACCAAGTTCCTTCTCCACTTGCATCCAATTCATAGCTTAAATCACAGGTTGAGCCATCAGATCCCGCATCGGCATTCGCATCATCCGCTAAGAAATTAATATTGATATCTTCTGTATCGCTTCCACAATCCCCTTCTACTGTCCACATAAAAGTGTAATTGCCATACTCACTTACAGTTACAGTCGTATTGGGGTCATTAGCATCTGCAAAATCGCCATCTCCTGACCACGTTCCTTCTCCACTTGCACCTAGCTCATAACTTAATCCACAAATCATATCATTAGACCCAGCATCTGCATCGGCAGTATCCTCTAAAAATTCTATGGTTACTTCATCACTAGCACTTCCACACTCTCCTTCTACGGTCCAAGTAAAAGTATAACTACCTGACTCTCCTACTGTTACTGTCGTATTGGGATCATCGGCATCGGCAAACTCACCATCTCCAGACCAACTTCCTTCGCCACTTGCTTCCAACTCATAACTTAATCCACAAGTTGATCCACCATCTCCTGCATCTGCATTGGTTGCTGGTAAAATAGTAATCGTTAATTGATCACTTGCTTCTGTACACAAAGGACCTGTTACTGTCCATTGTAATGTATTGGTCCCTTCTGCTAATTCAACTGTCGCATTTGGATCGTTTTCATCACTAAATTCTCCACTTCCTTCTATAATTGACCATGTTCCAGATGCCCCTAAACCCGTTGGAGTGTTGGCATCTAAAGTATATTCACCAGGACACACTGTATCGTCATCACCTGCTGATGCTTCATAAGGTTCTAAGAAAATAATATTGATACCATCACTATTTTCTACCTCTTCACCACCACACATAGTCACTTTGGTCCAGAAAAACACATAACTTCCTAATTGGTCAACAGTTACTGTAGTACTGGAACTTTCGTCATCATCGAAGGTAACACCTCCAAAGTTGCTTGTCCAATATCCATCACCGTTTCCTTCTAGAGTTGCTTCAAAACCACAAATGTTTTGATCTACTCCTGCATAAGCTTCTGTATTATCTTCTTCAAAAGTAATCTCTACTTCATCTGTATCACTTCCACAATTGTCTCCAACCATCCAATAGAAGGTATAAGTACCATGTTCCTCAACTGTTACTGTTGTATTGGGATCATTTACATCCGAAAAATCTCCATCTCCTGACCATACACCATCATCATCACTTGCATCCAATTGGTAAGTTAAACCACAAGCCAAACCATCTTCTCCTGCATTGGCTTCGATGCTTGGAACAATTTCAACTGTTATTTGATCACTTACTGCTTCACAAAAAATACCCGCAACAGTCCATTCAAAAATATTAACCCCTTCTGATAAATCACTTACAGTTGTATTAGGATCATCATCATTACTAAATGTTCCTGAACCTTCAATCACCGTCCAAGTTCCTTCTGCTCCAATACCTACAGGTGTATTGGCATCTAAAGTATATTCATCTGCACAAAGTGTTACATCTTCTCCTGCATCAGCAGTATAGGGTTGTTCAAAAATAATACTTACTTGTGCAGTATCTAAAAATTCTTCTCCTCCACAATCTGTACTTACTTCCCAGAAGAAAATATAATTACCTGGTTGATAGGCTGTGATTTCTGTTTCTGGGTCATTGGGATCTTCAATATCTACTGTTCCTGCAAAAGTAAACCAATGTCCTTCTCCACTTGCATTTAAACTTGTCGTAAAACCACAAATATTTTGATTGTCTCCTGCATTTGGATTTAAGTCTGCATCCTCAAATGTAATGGTCACTTCATCCGCAGCACTACATTCATCATCTGTCGTCCAAACAAAGTCATAACTTCCTAATTCTTCTACGGTTACTGTAGTATTTGGATCATTTTCATCTTCAAAACTAACTCCATCATCGTTACTTGACCAAGTACCATCACTAGGACTGGCATCTAATGTATAACTTGTTCCACAAACTGTCTCGTTGTTTCCAGCATCAGCATCTCCTGATCCATCTGCAAAAGTAAGTGTAAAAGTATCACTAGTTGTTCCACAATCATTATTGTTATCTACCATCCAAGTCAACTCATAAGTTCCTGCTTCTTCTACTGTAACTGTGGTAGAATTATCACTAGCATCTTCAAAAGCAACTCCATCAGGTCCACTCCAAACTCCGTCTCCATGTTCTGGGTAATCAGCGACTATACTTGCGGTTAATCCACAATTGGTTCCATCATCTGAAATGATATAAGCAGTTGAAGGAGGTTGTACAAAAGTGACTGTTACTTCATCAGAACCTGTACAGTCATCACACTCTACAGTCCAGGTAAACGTATAAGTTCCTGCTTCTGGTACTGTAATCCAAGAAGCAGGAAAATTTCCTCCTGAAAAGACTCCTCCATTATCAGAGGACCAAGTCCCTAAACAGGCTTCTGGCTTTGATGCATCCAATTGTCCTGTTAAACCACATATCTCAAAATCTTCACCCGCATTGGCTTCTGCCAAATTATCATTATAGGTGATTGTGATATCATCGCTCGCTTCACCACAAATATCTTCTACTGTCCAAGTATAGGTATATTCTCCATTCTCCAAACCATCAACAATAACTGTTGCATTGGGATCATGTATATCAGAAAAATCACCTGGTCCACTCCAAGTTCCTTGTCCTTCAAAAGGCGCACTGGCATTCAAGTCAAAGACATCCCCACAAGTAGTATAGTCATAACCAGCAAAAGCAACAATATCTCCGTCGTTGGGTTCTTCCAAAAAGACAACGATCACAGAATCTATATTGACTGGGCAGTTACAGTTACTAACTGTCCAATAAAAAGTATATTCTCCTGGCAAGTCTACTGTCACACTCCCATTTTCTGAGAGAGGATCTATAAAGTCTCCATCTCCCGTCCAAGCTCCATGACCGACCTCAACAGGCTCTGCCTGAAACACATAGGTCAATCCACACACCTCATCATTGCCTCCTGCCTCTGCTTCGGAAGGCACATCTCCAAATTCAATAACAACATAGTCTGTATCTTCACACCCTTCATTTACAACATGGAATGTAAATGCAAATACTCCAAAATCGCTTACAGTAACTTCTGTAACAGGATTATTTACATCTTCAAAGACACCATTGCCAGACCAGTATCCTTCACCGACTGAATTGGAGGCATCTAAGACATAGGTATATCCACATTGTAAATCATCTGGACCAGCATCCGCCACACATGATTTAGCTTGTAATAAATTACTCCCTGATAGTCCGAGTAACATCATACAAATAAGAAAGTAACAATGCTTCATATTATTTGTTTTATATGTATGTTTTAACAAAAGTTGTCTGTGAGGTTGCGACAACTTGAACAACACAACTTGGAATCAGAAGACTGCATAGATTGGCGAGAAAAATAATACTCTTCTTTCTCAGCAAGAATTATACCACTATCCAAACTTTTGATTCCAGATTTTATTTATATTTATTTATGAAAATTCGGTTTTGATGATGTATGAAAAAGTAGGTATTTGATTAAATACACTTTGCCTGATGCTAAATTTTTACATAGAAGTTGTAATTCTTTAACGCCAAGCAAAAATCTCGTTTTTTAAAATTTTAACATTAAAAAACAAGTCACTTACAAACTTTTAAACATACAGATAAAGCGCATATTTATGGATTGCATGCATATCATTATCAGTTACTTATGGAAAAAAATAACGATATATCAAAAAACACTATACAATAAACACACCTTCTGACCTGACTTATTATACTTTTCTGCACAAGAAAAGTTACATATCTAGCAACTGTTTTTGATAGAAAAAAAATGATTTTTATATTTCAATGACTTCTTTTCGCTTCAACGTCCTATTATTAGTTGGATATTCAAGACGCAATCAAAAGGTAATATGAATAAAAACCATAACTTGATAGGTAAATACCTAAACCTAAATAATCGACACATTTTTGATTGTCTCTTTTTTAATAATCCTGTGTTATTTTTAACAGAAATAGCTCGGCTATTTCGGTGAAAAATGCCTTGTCTGATTAAAAAATAGCCTGTCTCAAAAATGACGACTATTTACGCATAGGTACTTAAAAAGTACAGACCTTGACCAACTAGCCCCGATAGGAGTGGTATCGCCCTTGTAGAGCAAATTCCTGAATTTGCTCTAAAAGGGGGATGAGAACGGATAGCGGGACTTGCCGTTGCGATGAAAGACGAACCTTTCGCTCCTAAAAAAGAATATTTTTCAACACCCTATAAGCCCATATTCTTTTGTATCTTTGCACTCAAAAAATTCATTTTTTCTATGAAAGGAATCATTTTAGCTGGTGGGGCTGGTACTCGCCTCAATCCCATTACCTTAGGCATTAGTAAACAAATTATGCCTATTTATGATAAACCTATGATTTATTATCCGCTATCAACTTTGATGATGGCTGGGATTCAAGATATATTGATTATCTCTACCCCTACCGACCTTCCAGGTTTTG
The DNA here is from genome assembly GCA_020630635.1 of Chitinophagales bacterium. Lineage (GTDB taxonomy): Bacteria > Bacteroidota > Bacteroidia > Chitinophagales > UBA2359 > JAHDBB01. Next base: position 850 of record JAHDBB010000046.1, on the reverse strand, counting down.
AACGCTTGTTGGGTGATGGTAAAAAATATGGTTGTTCTTTTAATTATGCTGTTCAAGAAGTTCCCAATGGACTGGCACAAGCTTTTGTTATTGGTGCTGATTTTATTGGAGACGATAGTGCTTGCCTGATTTTGGGCGACAACATTTTTTATGGCATGGGGTTAGGACTTTCTTTACAACAAAACTCCCAGATTGAAGGAGCCATGATTTATGCTTACCATGTGTCAGACCCTGAGCGATACGGTGTGGTAGAGTTTGATGAAAATAATGTGGCTATCTCGTTGGAAGAAAAACCTCAAAATCCTAAATCAAATTATGCTGTACCTGGTCTATATTTTTATGACAATCATGTAGTTGAGATTGCCAAGAATCTAGCGCCTAGTGCCAGAGGAGAATACGAAATTACAGATGTCAATAAGGCGTACTTAGAAAAAGGAACACTAAAAGTTACCAAATTAGCGAGAGGAACGGCTTGGTTGGATACGGGTACTTTTGATTCTTTGATGCAAGCCAGCAATTTTGTTCAAGTCATTGAGCAACGACAAGGGTTAAAAGTAGGTTGTATCGAAGAAGTCGCCTATAATATGGGTTTCATTGATGCAGATCAATTGAATACTTTAGCACAACCTTTGCTCAAAAGCGGATACGGAAAATACTTGTTGGATTTGATTTGATAGTTTCATTTTTTTTAGGAGCGAATGGTTGGATGCTTCGTCGTCCTAGTAAGTCCCGCTATCCGCTCCTATGAATGCAGCCAAACCTGACATTTTTTCAAAAATGTCAGGTTTCCACGCTAAGTGCATTCATACCGCTACTATCGGGGCTAGGTCGTTGAGGTCTCTACCTCATA
>JAHDBB010000664.1 GCA_020630635.1 Chitinophagales bacterium | reverse complement strand
ATCTCCATCATCACACATATCTCCCACATTTGCCATCAAATCAGGACAATCAAAACAAGTATTGGGACAAGAACCACCACAATCAATTCCTTCCTCATCTCCATTTTGAATGCCATCGCTACAAGAAGGATTACTGTCTGGACATTCATCAAAAAAGACGACAGAAGAAACACAGCCTGTTTCGTTATCGGTGATATTGAAATTGAAGCTATCTCCAAAAGCAATATTATCGCCTGAAATAGTGAATGTGGTAGCTGTCCCATAAGTTCCTTGATCGTTTAACAACGTGCCATCTGCTGCTGAATTAGGTGTGACGGTATAACCCATCGTTCCAATACCTGCACCAAAAGGACTAAGGGTAAAAGACATAGTATTATTGATGATACTACATTCAGGATTTTGTAAACCAGACCAAAGACAAGATTGTTCTGCACAACTTCCCGCACCTGGACCTGGACCAAAACGAGTAATAACACATCCATTTTCCGTTGTAATCGTTACGCCCCAATTAGCTCCACCAGAAGCCAACTGAATTTCTAAAACTCCATCGGCTACGGTTGTAGGATCATCGCTATTGGCTGTAAAAGAACTGCCACTCACTTCTAATTCAACAACTGCTGTAGATTCTGAACCGCTATAAGGAATACTGACGGTATAAACATCATCAGAACAAGAGAAGAAAACGTCCGTCATACACAATTCCAAGCCCCCACATACATTGGTTGGAGCGCAATTATTGCCATTATAGTCATAGTCTAAAGGAAAGGCTACTTCTGAAATACTAGAAGCTCCATCGGTCGCATCTTCACTAATGGTCCAATTTGAAGGATCAAAAACCCCACCATTGGGACAACGATCTGTATTACTCAACGCAAAACCTTTATCATAAGAATAGACATCATTGATATTGCTATTGCCATCTCCATACAAGTCATCAATATTGCCCCCACAAAGGATATACACAGAATAAAATCCACTATGTAAGGGTATATCATTAAAGTCGGTTTCATCCAATAAGGCATCAAACCCAAAGAAGTTAATAAAGTCGGCTTCCATTTCATCTGTTACCCAAAAACATGTATCAGCAGGAAGCGAAATAGGAGGAAAAGTAAAATTGGGATTGAGGTAGTCTGTATTGGTAAAGGAACTGCTTTCTGTATGTAAGGAATAAATGCTCAAGTCTTCAATAGCTCCAGTTGTACAAAATAGATAAGCATCATCAGAGCCATATTCCATCAATCCACCAATAGCCAGTTTGCCACAGTCGCTACAGTTTTGAGCAAAATTAGAGGAGGAAAAGATCAGGAGAATAAGGAAAAGTAGTGAGATTTTTTTCATTGAAATTAAGGTTTGTAAATTTAATCGTAAAATATATTTCTTTATAAAAGTGCTTTTATTTTAGTAGTAAATTTTTATTATTGCATAATTGTTTCAAAACACTTCTGATAATTAGAAAGCGAATGTATAAACAAACTCTTAGGTATTCAATTTCAAAAAAAGAACAAAATTAAAATCACTAATTTATTTTTTGATGTTTAAGGTTCTGTAAAACAATGATTTATAACACACAAAGATTAAACTTTTATGAGCAAAAAAGAACAACTTTTCAATCTAATTCACGCCTTAACAAAGGCAGAAAAACGGCATTTTAAGCTATTTTCGGCAACCTTAGAAAAAAAAGATAAATCGCACATTCAGTTATTTGATGCCATTGACAAACAAAAAAAATATGACGAAAAAGCACTCAAAAAGAAGTTTGCCAATGCCTCTTTTATCAAACATTTTGCGGTAGTCAAAAACTACCTTTTCAATTCCATTATGAAAAGCCTGCGTCTTTATCACAGTGACAAAACTCCAATGGATAAGATTATGAATATGCAGAAAAATGTTTATATTCTTAAACGAAAAAACTTGACCGATTTGGCAATGACGCAATTAGATAAAGCTCTTAAACATTCTGTGGAAGGAGGCTTTTTACGAGAACAAGTTTTATTGACTCATTGGCGAGACAACTTTACAGCCAATCGGTTTTATACCGAAAAAACACCCGAAGAAATTGATGAGGAATTGAGTGAAAAAACAAAGATCTGTGAGCAACTCTTAAACTATTATCAATATGTCGAATTGAGTGGAAGGATTGATTATTTGATTATGCGAAAAGGGATTCGCAGTCAAGATAGGGCAGCCAAGTTGAAGGAGTTGTTTGATAATCCATTGTTACAAAATACCCAACCCTTATCTTGGCGAGCCAGTATTTTCTATCACCATGCCCGTTCTTCTTATTTTTTAGCCCAAAAAAATTATGAGGATTACTTAATAGAAGTCGAGCAAAACTTACAGCTTTTTGAAAACAATGCCTTTTTGATGCATTCCGAACCCTTAACCTATCTTGGCATTTATTACAATTTTATCAATGCCTGTTCCTGCCAAAAATCCTATGAATATTTAGATAAACATGCCCAAAAGTATCAAATCATTTTGAATGAAAGTGCTGACCAAAAAGACATCAAATTTAACGTAGCACATCGCCAATTTTATACCCAACATCTGGTGTATATAGAGTTTTTTATTCGGCGCAAACAATTCAATAAAGCAGTAGAAAAAGTAGAAGAAAGTCTAAACGAATTTGAAGCCAACCAGCATAAATGGAGCGATTTTTTTACCCTCAATTATTATTATCAAGTCGCTTATGCGTATTTTGGTCATCAACAATACGAAAAGGCACAAGAATATCTGATGAAACTACTGAATGAATCTTCTCTGCAACAACGAGAAATCATTCATACCTCGACCCAAGTATTGCATTTACTGGTCCATTATGAGTTGGGCAATTATGAATATCTGGATGCTCAAACCAAAAATATTCGCCTCTATTTTTCGAGGAAGGATTTATATTATAATTTTGAAAAGAGTGCGATACAATTGATTATAGATTTGATGAGAGCAAAGGAAAGCCAAGAGCCTATTTTAAACAAACACAAGGCGATTTTGGAAGAACTCAAAAAAGACCTTATTCAACAAGATGCATTGGAACATTTAGACCTTATTTATTGGATAGAGCAAAAGTTAGCGGTTTTAAGAGTCAATGGTTTATAGTTTTTTGAGTGACAAGTGATCGTGACAGGTGGTTTAGATTTATTTCGTAAATTTTACCATACAACCTAAAATCCTATTAATCTCGAAAAATCTTATAATCCTATTCATCTTTTAG
>JAHDBB010000663.1 GCA_020630635.1 Chitinophagales bacterium | reverse complement strand
CCCGATAGTAGTGGTATAAATGCAAAGCGTTGGCTTCGCAAAACTTAGCTGCATTTATAAGAACGGATAGCGGGACTTTCCAACACGACGAAGCACCAAACCCTTCGCTCCTAAAAAAGAAAAAACGACTTATTCATACCAAACAATTTTCGATTCCATATTTTGAGCAGAAGCCATTTTCTCCAAAAGTTCTATCGCCACTTCCATTGTCTTCTCCAATCCTTCTTTCCCCTCAAAAGACACAATGACCATCAAAAATCTCGTCATGGAATCTTGTACACTCGTCCTGACCGAATCGCTAGTTGGTGTTCCACACGCTCCCAAAGCATCTCTAAATGTAGGCAGGCGATGAATATTTAAAGTACCTCGTCCGATTCCTTCATAGGGTTCATTTTCCCGACCAATCCCAAAAGTCAATCGTTCCTGTACCTTATCCACATCATATCCGCCTATCGAATAACCCGTCGTTATTGAAACCAAATTGAGTAAGTCCACGACATTATTGATTTTGTACAAACCTTTGCCTTTGACCACTCGCCTCAACAACGCTTCGGCTGACAAACGATACCGAGCAGGATCTTTGCCCAACGCCTTATACGCTTTTCGTGAATCAGCGATAGCAGACAACTTACTAATTTCTTCACTTTTCAAAGTTTGTTCAAGTTTTTCGCAAGCTTGGTTGATTTGTTTCCAGAGTAAGTCATTTTCTTTTTGCACCACCACATCCGTTTCGATACATCCCAGATGGATATTTGGACAGATTTCATGCAATTCATCACTAATAGATATTGGAATCATGCGTTATTTTATGTATTTTGAAATAAATTTCATCAAAATTAAAAAGATTCAAACAAACTCTTGCAGCCTCCACCACAATTTGTTACTTTTCACTCTATTTTAATGTAAAGATAATTTTTCGCCACGAATACACGAATTCGGATCATTCGTGAATAATAATGTGTGTATTTTGGCTTCCCATATTTTATGATTTATCCCAAAATGCACAAAATGAACTGCTCTATGGACCATCGACTATGGACTAGCAACTTCCCAAAACCATACCTCATCCTCTTATTCCTCACCCTCCTACTCCAAAGCTGTGACCTACTCAAAGAAGCCAGCCAAGACACCGCTACCCCATCCACCGAACAAGAGGACTATGTAAACAACGACTATTTTGTACCCAACTCTTACGAATACACCGATAAAATTTATAAAAACAACATCCAAACCGCCCTATTACAAGTCAACCAAAGTGCCTTATCTTATCCTATTGTCAATCTACATGATCCCGAACCCCTCATATTAAGTTTTGATGATTTCAATGGCGACTTTGTTCGATATGAATACCGCTTGATTCATTGCAATGCAGACTGGACTATTTCCGACATCACCGACTTCGACTACATAGATGGCTTCACCCAAGAAAGCATAGACGACTACCGCTTTTCCTTCAACACCCTACAATCCTACACCCAATATCGAGTGGTCATTCCCAATCGCAATATGCGAATCACCAAAACAGGTAACTATCTTTTAGTAGTTTTTCAAAATGGAGACGAAGACGATGTCGTATTGACCAAAAGATTTATGGTCTATGAAGAACAAGCCCGCATTCGATCTTCCGTAGTCCGTTCCAGCATCAATCGCTACCTTAGAACCCATCAACAACTTCGTTTTACCATAAACAATGCAGGACTTCGAGCATTCAATCCGATGCTTGACTTAAAGGTGACAATTTTACAGAATGGACGCTGGGATAATGCAATAATGAATCTAAAACCCCAGTTTATACGTACAAATGAACTAGTATATGACTTTAGGGATCAAGGGCTTTTCAAAGCAGGCAAAGAATTTCGATATTTTGATTGTCGAGATTTAGATTTTTTATCAGAAAGAATCGCTAAAACTTGGGAGGTCAATGATACCAACTATGTCAAAATAGCAACCGACGAAGCAAGAGAGTTAGGACGCTATCGTTATTGGAAAGACCTCAACGGACGCTATTTTGTGGGGAGATATGGCGGTTTGACCCGACTAGATGCCGACTATGCTTTTGTTCATTTCACACTTCCCTACGATGAACCTGTCACCAATGGCAATGTTTATATCTATGGAGCTTTGAGCAATTGGCAACCCGAAAAACGTTTCCAAATGCGCTACAATTATGATAAAAAGGCGTATGAAGCAGACGTTTTTCTCAAACAAGGCTTGTACAATTATCAATATGTGATTTGGGAAGATGGCAAAAATACGATAGATGATACCACCTTTGAAGGCACTTATTGGGGTACGGAAAATGACTATTTGATCTTGGTTTATTATCGCCCTTTCAATGAAAGATACGATCAATTAATTAGTGTTCAAAAGGTTAATTCTCGGACAAGTGGGCAGTAATTACAGTTCATTTCTTGCATTGGGGACGAATAAGGGACATTGTGGTTCATTACTTGGTTTTGGGACGAAGAGACGTTTCTGTTCTTTCTTTGTTCCTTTTGAAGTTCCAAAAAGCAAAAACTGAACAGTTCTATGGACTATTGACCATCGACTATGGACTTATAAAAACGCCCCTTCGTTCCCGAAAAAACAAAAACCATTCACTAAATTTGCCCTGTTATAGAAACACAAATATTATTATTAAAAACGCTTCGCTATGATATATGCAAAACCTAAAACCGGAAGACTTCTTGTATCAGAACCTTTTTTAGACGACCCTAATTTTAAGAGAACCGTCATCTTATTATGTGAGCATCGAAAGACAGGCACTTTTGGCTTGATTCTCAATAAACAGCTAGATGATTATCGCTTGGTAGATGTCTTACCCGATTTGGATGGTATAGATGCGCCCTTGTATTACGGTGGTCCTGTCGAAACGAATACGTTGCACTTCTTACATACACGCCCTGACTTATTCGAGGAATGTACCCAAGTGACACATAATGTTTACTGGGGTGGAGATTTTGAAAGGCTTCGTTTTTTGATTAGTACCCAACAGTTGGATAATGACAGTATTCGCTTTTTTATTGGTTACTCTGGATGGGAGGCAGAACAGTTGCAAACAGAAACAGATGAAAAGACTTGGATTATTACCGATGGAGAAGAGAATGATTTGCTGGATGGAGATACGGATGAGCTTTGGCGCAATGTCTTGAAAAATATGGGCGGTAACTTTAAAGTGATTTCTAACTTTCCAGAGAATCCTAGGTTGAATT
>JAHDBB010000662.1 GCA_020630635.1 Chitinophagales bacterium | reverse complement strand
GTTTTGGACAGTACGTTTTACAAACTGAACCGTTTTAGAATTTAGAGATTTAAAAAATGAATCAACGAAAAGTCATCATAAGTCTGATCCTTCTCCCTATCATTGCAAGCTCAGTCGCTTTAGCTGGTTCTCAACATAGCCAAACCTTCAACCATCTGCCCATCTTTGCCTTATGTATCGGTTGGGCATTTCTCATTAATTGGTTGGCATTTATTCCTGCCAGTATTTTTCAAACGGAGAAATTCTTTGATCTTACAGGAAGTCTGACCTATATCACGATGACTTTATTGGCCCTTTACTTAACGGATCATTTAGACATTCGCTCCAAACTCTTAGCCGCCTTAGTCATCATTTGGGCAATTCGCTTAGGAAGTTTTTTATTTATTCGAGTCTTACAAGATGGACATGATGATCGCTTCGATGAGATTAAATCCAACTTTCTAAGGTTCTTAAATGTGTGGACGCTACAAGCATTGTGGTGTACTTTGACGGCTACAGCAGCTTTAATTTCTATCACTTCAACTATCCGAAAAGACATGGATCTTTTTATATATTTTGGCTTAGGACTTTGGTTGATTGGTTTTATCATAGAAGTAGTTGCAGACCAACAAAAGCGACAATTCAAAAAAAATCCTGCCAACAAAGGTCAGTTTATCCAATCGGGTTTATGGGCTAAATCTCGCCACCCCAATTATTTTGGAGAAATTTTGCTTTGGTTGGGCGTTTTTGTTATCACCATACCTGTTTTACAAGGCTGGCAATGGATAGCGATCCTTTCCCCTATTTTTGTCGCTTTATTGTTGATAAAAGTAAGCGGTATTCCGATGTTAGAAGCAAAAGCCGATAAAAAATGGGGCGGTCAAAAAGACTATGAAACCTATAAAACCAATACTCCTATTTTAATTCCCAAACTATAACATTTAAATCATATGGAAGCATACATTTTTGACGCAATAAGAACGCCAAGAGGTAAAGGTTCTGCCAAAAAAGGAAGTTTAAAAGACATCAAACCCATTGAGCTTTTATCCCAACTATACACCGCTTTAGAAAAAAGAACAGGTATTAATAACAAAGAAATTGAAGCAGTCATTTTAGGTTGTGTAGGTCAGGTGGGCAGTCAAGGAACCAATATTGCCAAAGTCTCTACCTTATATCATCAATGGGATCACAACATCGAAGGCATCACGATCAATACCTTTTGTTCGTCTGCCCTAAGTGCCATTGGATTAGCCAATGCAAAAGTCACTTCAGGAATGAATGATCTTGTGATAGCAGGTGGTGTTGAAATGTTGTCGAATGTACCGATGTTTGCAGATAAAGGAGCTTGGTTTGCAGATGAAGAAGTCATTGAAAAAGCCCATTTTACACACATGGGCGTTTCTGCCGATTTGATCGCCAGTATGGAAGGTTTTACGAGAGAAGAATTAGACAACTATGCCGTTCAATCTCATCAACGAGCTGCCAATGCTACCCAAAATGGCTATTTTTCAAAATCATTGATTCCTGTAAAAGATAAAAATGATGCGACTGTTCTAGAAGTTGATGAAATTATTCGTCCAACCACTTCGCTTGAATCTTTGAAAAGATTTGACCCTGTTTTTGAGAATTTTGTCACACCCAGTATTAAACAAAAAATAGCGGAAAGATACCCTCATCTTGAAACCCTAAAACATCTCCACCATGTTGGAAACTCGCCTACGATGGCAGACGGAGCCAGTTTATTATTGATTGGAAGTTTAGAAAAAGGTAAAGCTTTAGGACTACAACCAAGAGCCAAGATTAGAGCTTTTGATAGTACCGCTTGTGAACCCATCATTATGCTTTTAGGTGGACAATTTTCCATTCAAAATGCCGTAAAAAAGGCAAAGTTAGACATATCGGATATTGATTTACACAATTTTGGCGAAGCCTTTTCTGCTACTTGTCTTAAATATCAAAGAGATTTGAAGGTCGATGAAGACAAGTTCAATGTCAATGGTGGTACGATGACAATGGGACATGCACAAGGAGCCAGTGGTGCGATGATTACGACCACTTTATTAGATGAAATGGAGCGTAGAGATGTTCAGTTCGGTGTAGCAGGGATTAGTGGAGGAGCAGGTCTTGGAGCAGGCATAGTGGTGGAGAGAGTATAGAAGAAAATATCACCCAAATGGACTACACAAACATCAGCAAAAAAATAATAGAACTGAAAAATGCAGATTTAAAACTTAGAGATCGGCTCATCCAAAATGGTCAACTTGAGAATGGCTATAATGAAGAAATGGAGCAATTACACACTCAAAACGCTGAAGTTTTACAGACTATAATGAATAAGATAGGTTATCCAACCATTGAGAAAGTAGGAAAGGAAGCCAATAATGCTGCTTGGCTGATTATACAACATTCCATCAGCAAGCCCGACTTTATGAAAAAGAGTTTGGAACTTTTAGAAATTGCTGCCTCCACTCATAAAGTCAATCCAAAGCATTTAGCCTACCTAACGGACAGAATCGCCGTATTAGAAGGCAATCCTCAAAGCTATGGCACTCAATTTGATTGGAATGAAAATGGTGAGTTAAGCCCCAACCTTTATGACGACTTAGCAAAGGTCAATCAACGAAGAAAATCTATTGGGTTAAATACGTTGGAAGAACAAACTGTCCTTATGCAAAAACAAGCAAAAAACGAAAAGCAATTTCCACCCATCAACTTTGAAAAAAGAAAACAGGATATGAATCAATGGAGAAAAAAAGTGGGTTGGATTCAGTAAATCACCTTACATACTTTTCCCTCACCACCACAACGACATAATCTGTCGAGACTTCAATATAACCATAATCATAACAAAAATGATAAATCTTCCCGCTTTTGGTCTTATAAATATTGGTAAAGTAGTTGAATCGAAAACCCATTTCGATCAATCGTTGTCGATGGATATTGACCTTCTTTTTTTCTGGTTCCAACTCTGACAAAATCTGACGATTCTTTCGTAAAATGCTATTAATTTGTCGTACAATGACTTCATCTTTTCTTCGATGATTGTAGTTATAAGTATTTCGACAATAATCGTTGCAAAACTTTTTGTCGGGTCTTCCTGTCAATACCTTTTCACATTGGAGACACTTTTTAGCTTCCTCTTGTTTGTTGCTAGTCATTTGTTAAAATTTAGGCATTTTCAGTTCTTAGTGAAAGATCAGAAATAAAGTATTCCAAAATGGGACTAAGAGATTTTTTGATT
>JAHDBB010000661.1 GCA_020630635.1 Chitinophagales bacterium | reverse complement strand
GGTGATGAGAACGGATAGCGGGACTTTCCATTGCGACGAAGCATTTGACTTTTCGCTCCTAAAAATCTTTAAAAAATCTCAAAAATACGAATAATGGCAAAAATTAAACCCATAAAAGGCTTTAGACCTACAGAAGAATTGTCAAAAGAAGTGGCTTCTCGTCCTTATGATGTGCTAAATAGCGCAGAGGCAAGGGAAGAAGCGAAAGGGAAAACCTACTCTTTTTTGCGAATTGTGAAGTCCGAAATTGACCTTCCTGAATCGGTAGGTTTGTATGATGAGCAAGTCTATCAAAAAGCCAAAAATAATTTTTCAGAGTTTGTTGATAAAGGTGTTTTGGTACAAGATGAAAAAGCTTGCTTATATTTTTATCGTTTGGTGATGGGAGAAGTAAAGCAAACTGGAATTGTCTGTGGATCAAGTATTGAGGATTATTTTGCAGATGTGGTGAAGAAACACGAATATACTCGCCCTAAAAAAGAGGCAGATCGTATCAAACATATCGAAACTTCCCAAATTCACGCTGGACCCGTTTTTTTGGCGTACAAACATCATAAAAAGATCGATCAAATCGTTGGAGAATATACCATGCATCAGCCACCTACACAGGATTTTGAAGCAGAAGATGGAATTCGTCATACCATTTGGAAAGTGGATAATGAAGCAGTTATTACAGACATCGTGGATATTTTTGAAAAAGATGTAGAAGCTACTTATATTGCAGATGGACATCATCGAGCAGCTTCTACCTCCAAAGTCGGGCGGATGTTAGGACAGAATAACGAAGCACATACAGGAACAGAAGATTATAACTACTTCTTGTCGGTTTTATTTCCTGATAATCAAGTCAAAATTATTGATTATAACAGAGTCGTAAAAGACTTGAATGGACACACCAAAGAGGATTTTTTACAAGCTTTGTCTGAAAAGTTTGAGGTTGAAAATAAAGGTCAGAGTATTTGTAAACCCGAAAAAGTGGGAGATTTTGGCTTGTATATAGACAAGGAATGGTATGCTTTGACGCTCAAAGATGCTCATCGTCAATCAACCGATCCTGTAGATTCCTTAGATATTTCTTTGTTACAAACCCATGTTTTAGATCCCATTTTAGGGATTAAAGACCAAAGAACCGACGAGCGTATTGATTTTGTGGGAGGTATTCGAGGAATGAAAGAACTGGAAAGGCGAGTGAATAATGGAGAGATGGCATTGGCAATTGCGATTTATCCTGTCAGTATCCAACAGCTTTTTGATGTAGCAGATTCTGGACGGGTGATGCCGCCTAAATCTACTTGGTTTGAACCCAAATTGAGGAGTGGATTGGTGGTTTATAAATATGTGTAAAAAAAATATTTAATTAAATAGTGGCTCATTTACAAGAGTTTTTTATATAATTGTAATAAATTATGTGTCTTTTTGATATTGCTTCTAACTCTAATATATAGATGTATTGTTTTGAGAGATAGAAATAGTATCAAAAATCTAGTTATTTAATAAGATGCTTAGTGAAGATACCTTATGGGAAGATAGTCCATCACAGATAATGAATTTGCGAACATACATTATCTGCTTCTTGGGTTCATTTTTGGTTGTTCCATTTTTTTATGCATTGTATAAATATATAGAAACCAATAGTATTAAATATGAACTTTCAAGTGAACGGATTTTTATTCATTCAGGTATTTTTACTAGGAATGTAGAAGAGATTGAGTTGTATCGAATTAAAGATTATACTTTACATCAGCCGTTCTTTTTGCGCTTATTTCAGTTGTCTGTTTTGACCATCACCACCAATGATGAAACTTCACCTACTTTGCTCCTCAATTCAATAGCACAAGGAGATGAAGTACGCAATATGATTCGTATTCGGGTGGAACAGTTACGTATAGAAAAACATATTCGTGAGTGGATGTAAGGACAACAAAAATTTTAAAATAAGAGTATAAGAGAATATGTCTTCCAAGTTACTAGTTTTTTAGACATGTAACACTAGAAAAACTGTCTCCCATTAAGGGTTAAATACTTTATCAAAAAACACAGACAAATATAGTAAAATGTAGAAAGATATTTTTTATATTTGATTTTTTGCAAGGTTATTCACAACCAAATTAATGAATCATATAGCAAGTCTTATACTAGTAATAAAGGCATTAAGCAAGACATTAATAGGGAAAATGTAATAATCAAAAGAACGTGTTTTATTCCATATAAAAGTAATCCTGAATTTTTAAAAAATGACAGGATAGAGGTACTTTCAATCAATAGATTGCCGTTAGTGCCAGTTAAGTTATCTAAACTTAGCAAAGAAACATTGGTCTATGATTGTCATATTTTACTATGTGTTTTATAACGGTATTTACAACTATCTCCAAATTTTTATTTTTAACATTTCTATGTCTTAAACAAGCTCAAATACTTGTTTGAGAGTGGATGCTTCATGGGATTTAGCTATATGAGTCAAAACAACTCCAATAAAATTGTTGAATATCAACATAATTTTTGTTTGTATCCAACCACCAATGAAGGGGGGGTAATCTGGAAGATAGAAGATGATTTGATGCTGGCCATTGTGGTTGGGCAAAATATAAATGGTGATAGGTATATCATTCATAACCAGCCAGAAAAGCTGAACTATAAGTTAAGTAGCTTACAGGATTTTCAAAATGGAGAGTATTGTTTTAGTGATTTGAACAATCAACGATACGATTATCCTGCGATTGCATTAAAGGCTTTTGAGTTGTTGTATTCATTCAATGATTATAACAACAATACCTATGATGCAGAATACACTATTGTTTTGCCTGAAAAGGAAATCTATCAACCACCTACTCTTAAAAAATCTATACAACAAACTTACCATAAAACCATTGATCCACTTAAAAACTGGATTCTGAATTTTTGGCAATCCATTACTCAATGGTATCAACATTTGCGAAAAGAACAGCCCAATGTTCCTCAATTGGAAGGTAGTGTAAAGCCGCTTCTTTTACAGGATAAATATATTTCTCCACAGGATAAAGAAAAGTTGTTGTCGGCGTGATCTTCTTCTTCCTAAAGAATGAATTAAAAAGTGATCTTTCGATTTGAGCAAATTCGTGAATTTGCTTTACTATATGTTTAGGAGCGAAGGGTTTTTGCTTCGTCGCAATGGAAAGTCCTGCTATCCGTTCTCATCGCTGTTGCCTTCCACAACCCACGCCAATACACAACACAGCGATACCACTTCTATCAGGGCTAGATCGTTG
>JAHDBB010000660.1 GCA_020630635.1 Chitinophagales bacterium | reverse complement strand
CTTGTGAATGTGTTTTTGAACAACCAACTTGTGACGATGGTATTGCTTCTACAAATGACTCATTTGACCCAGAAACTTGTTCTTGCTCCAATATTGAAGTTGGATGTGGAGATATTACTTGTGATGATGGATGTGACTTAACTACTGACTCTGTTGATCCAATCACTTGTGAATGTGTCTTTGAACTACCGACTTGTGATGATGGTATTGCTTCTACAAATGACTCATTTGACCCAGAAACTTGTGAGTGTTCTAATGTTGAAACAGGCTGTGACGGGGTTACTTGTGATGATGGATGTGACTTAACGGTCGATTCTATTGATCCTACTACTTGTGAGTGTGTTTTTGAACAACCTAGCTGTGATGACGGCATCGCCTCGACAGAAGATTCGTTCGATCCTGAAACTTGTTCTTGCTCCAATATTGAAGTTGGATGTGGAGATATTACTTGTGATGATGGATGTGACTTAACTACTGACTCTGTTGATCCAATCACTTGTGAATGTGTCTTTGAACATCCTAGCTGTGATGATGGCAATAACTGTACGATAGATTCTTATGATCAAGAAAATTGTGAGTGTATCAATGAGCCTGTTTGTGCAGAAGTATTAGGAACGGTATTCTTCGATGACAATAACAATAACATGGAGGATGGCAATGATGATGGATTAGAAAACATTATGGTCATTCTATATGATGCGGATACCAACGAGCCTGTAGATACTGTATTTACTGATGGAGATGGTAACTATATCTTCCCAGATGTTGAACCTGGCAACTACTATGTTGGTTTTGATATTCCAACTCAATATGTAACTGTCTCACAAAATGTGGGTAATGATACCAATGACAGCGATGCAGGAACAGATGGAACAACTCACGTATTTATAGTCAACAATGGTGATTCTATACCAAATATTGATGCAGGTGTAACCAATAATCCAGGAACGGATTGTTCTGATTTTGTAGCACTCGTTTCAGCTATTTGTGAAAGTGATGGTTATAAATTGATATTTAACTATCAAGGGGGCAATCCTGATGAAAATGGCTATATTATTACCGATAACATAACCAATGTCAGCATTTCTGTTACCAATACCACCATATTAGGTCCATTCCCATTTGGAACGGGATATGATTATACTGTAAGCGTTGCCAACAACCCTGCTTGTAATGAGACATTTGTGAGCAGCAATGTGGATTGTACCGTTACAGCCGTCGAATTAGTTAAATTTGATGGAGTGGTCCAAGAACAAGGCAATTACTTAAATTGGATAACTGCCAGTGAACAACGCAGCGATTACTTCAAATTGATGCGTTCTACTGATGGAGTTAACTTCCAAGAAATCAATCGACAAGATGGGGCTGGCAACAGCAATACCATTTTAACCTACGATTTCTTAGATATAGAAGCACCTAACGGCATTAGCTACTACCGATTAGACCAAGTTGATTGGGATGGAGTCGAAAATGCTTCTAACATCGTCATGCTCAAACGTTCTGGATTATCAACCCTTGAATTATGGCCGAATCCAACTAGCGCAGAATTGAATATTCAATACAATAGCAACAAAGAAGGCATCGCTGATGTCAAAATCTATGATGCTAAAGGTAGTCTTATCCAAATCATCAGACAAGACAGTCAAGAAGGTTTGAACTACTTACAAGTGAATACCAATGCTTTTGCTACAGGACTTTACTTTATTGAAGTACAAATAGATACAGAAGTACTTAGAACACGATTCGTCAAAGAATAGTCTTTTAAGAACTTTGGGGAATAATTAAATAATTATTCTTTTTCAACGCCTTAGATTCACTTGGAGTCTAAGGCGTTTTTTTATCCCTACCATCTACTAAATATTACGTAACTTTGCACCCAATTTACTTATACAATTATTTTTCATATCTTGATTCAATAGCTAAAAAGAATATGAATTTTGGATTAGCAAAGAAATAAGGGGATTTATTTATAAGTTTTATTTCTTTGAAATTATGTCAGAACCGAAAAAGAAGCGTTGGCGATGCTCAATTACTGGTAGCGGGGCGATGGCTTTGCGAAAGGAACGTATGATTGAGCAAGATTTTACTTCGGGGTCGCCCAGACATTTTTATCGACTGAAAAATGAAGGCCCGTCTGGCGAAGACAAGGAAATGGACAGTAAAACCACACACAAGAATGGTTTACAAAACATCCACAAATAATCCGAAATTCACATTAAAGAGGTACAAACCTCCCACAAATAGCCCCGATAGCAGTGGTATGGCTGTGTTGTGGGCTGGCGCAGATTTGAGCAAAGGCAACAGCCATAAGAACGAATAGCGGGACTTTCCAACACGACAAAGCACCCAACCTTTCGCTCCAAAAAGAAAAAAACCATATTATGTAAAGCAAATTCACGAATTTGCGCTCTATCCTAAAGACCACAAAACCATATTATGTAAAGCAAATTCACGAATTTGCTCTAACAAACAAAACCCCAAAAAAGTGATTGCGTATATAAAAGGAACCCTGACCAAAGCCTCTCCCACTTTCGTCATCTTAGAAAACAACAACATAGGCTATCAAATCCACATTAGCCTCACCACCTATTCTAAAATACAAGGCAAAAAGGAATGCAAACTTTATATCCATCATTATATCAAAGACGAAAGTCTGCCGATGATGTACGGATTTGCCGAACAATTGGAAAAAGACCTGTTTCTCCACCTCATTTCCGTTTCTGGAGTCGGTCCCAATACAGCCTTAGTCATTTTATCCTCCTACAATCCAGCCGAAATTCACAAAGCGGTTACGGAAGGAAATGTACAATTGCTAAAATCCATCAAGGGCATCGGTCCTAAGTCTGCACAACGTCTAGTCTTAGAACTCAAAGATAAATTATCAAAAATTGAGGTTAGTGGCACCATTTCTACCATGCCACACAATACCCTTACAGACGAAGCGTTATCAGCATTGGTGACTTTAGGTATTTCCAAAGTTGCCGCACAAAAAGCCATTACCAAAGTGCTTAAAAAGAATCCAGAAATTGATACTGTTGAGCAGTTGGTAAAAATTACATTAAAAAATCTATAATTCTTAAAAGTGTACTAGTAACAATTAAAAATAAGTCCAGCATTTCAGATATAGAGATTTTGGTTCAAGCTGAAGCGAAAAACACAATCATAGCAGAGCTACGATGAGGCTTTTCAATGAAAGATTGAATCAAAAGATCATTCTCAAATGCGGAAATTCTTTTTTTCTTGTTACTAAGTA
>JAHDBB010000045.1 GCA_020630635.1 Chitinophagales bacterium | reverse complement strand
TGGCTATGTTTTTCTAAGCCAACGCTTCACACGAATACCACTTCTATCGGGGCTATTTTGGATGGTCAAGACGTTTTTTTTAATAAGGGGCGATGGGACGTTGTGGTTTATTTCGTGCTTTGGGGACGATGGGACGTTTTTCTATCAAAGACAAATTAGTACAATATAAATTAAGTTTCTTCCTGTTTTGGTCTATTGGCTACCCGTCTAAGTTTGCCAAGTTGCCCTCATTGTAACAAAGAAAGGGTAAGTCGTTTCAATCGGATTGCTATGCAGGTAGTGAGCCAGCAATCCGATTGATTTATATTAAAAGCCTCCTTTCTCTTTATCAATCGGATTGCCTCTACTTTGCGTGGGTAGCAATCCGATTGAAGCGAGACCTTTTTTCTTTGATTGTAAAATTGGATAATAATCGTGGCAAAGCTTGATGTATTAAGTAACGTCCCTTTACGTCACCTCACGCCACTTTTTTCACTTAAGAAGTACTTTCCTCAACGATCTAGACCCGATGGTAGTGGTATTGCTGTGTTGTGTGTTGGCGTGGGTTGTGGCAAGGCAACAGCAATGAGAACGGACAGCGGGGAGACCCATTGCGACGAAGCTCCCACCATTCTCTCCTAAAAGAAATAAAAAGACTACAAAAGCAAATTGACTTTTTCGATAAACCAATCCTTATCTGTTAATTCTTTGATATTGATAATCTTGTCTTTGAACAACTGAACTTTCTTGGGAGAAGCGACAGAAAGACGGATCAATTGACGAATACATTTGATAAAATTGAGGTAGCTGGTCTGGTGATAATTGAGGCGTTTTTTGCGGATGAGATAAATGCGAAAACTGTCGGCAAGTGAGGCAAGTGGTTCATATTCTTGTAACTCATAGTAGGTTTTGAGCAACATGGTCTTGGCATTCAACTCTACAAATAATTCTCGGTATTCGGTCTGAAATAAAAGGGAAATGACTTCCTCAAATTCTTGCTTGGCAAAACAAAGACGAGCCATATTGAAGGTATAGGCTGACTCCCGAAAAGTGGCTTCGAGATAGTCTGTATAGTTTTCGATAAAAGAGGCGGTCCAATCAAAATCACCAATGCGAATGCCCAAAGTCACGATATTTTTGTAAGTAAAAGAGGATAAATAACCATTTTCTAATACAATGCCTTTTTCTAATTCTATCTTGTACAACTCCAATAACTTGATTAAGTAGGTTTCATCACCTTTGTTGCTTCTTCGGATGCAGTAGTTGCGAGCAATGATGAAAAGATGTTGTTGTTCTTTCTTGTCTAAGACCTCTAAGTCTTTGAATAAACTATTGCGGAAATTCTCAAAATGTACTTCGTTTTCTTCTTCCAAAAGAGCCTGTAAAGCATGATGATAAATAGGAATGATGGGAATGTGTTGATAATCATTATTTTGTAAATGAGTCAATATTTCTGACAACATGGGTAATTCATATTCTGCCTTTGTCAAAATCTGATAATGTACAATCGAACAACTGATTTTGAGCTTGTGTAATAAATACATCGCATCCAAATGATCAGAAACCGTTTGAAGATTGGGTTCGGTGGTTCTATCTTGCTTTCTCACAATATACTCAGATACTTCTTTTTCGACACAAAAACGTTGGTATAAAGCCGATTCGCTTAAGAGATGGGTTTGATGCTTTTTTAGTTTTTTTAAAGTAGTAGAAAAGTGTTTGTCTAGTTTTTTTTCTCGATAAAAATTAAGCAACTCCAATTGCATTTTATCTTTTTGTTGTTGCAAACGATTCCAAACCACAAACTCTTCACAAACGCTCAATAAGTCGGACATAATACGCCGCATATTGACATCGCTGTAGGATTTGGAAGGATAGATATATTGAAAAGCATTTTCTCTAGTAATTTTTTTAGAAATAAAGCTAGGAGCAAAAGAGTGAAGATACTCAAAAAGTTGAGCAGCAGCTTTATTGGTATTGTGCATGGGAGCTTGCACAAATTTTTGTAGGTCTCGCAATTCTTTAACATCTAGTACTTTTAATAATTCTATGAGTTTGCTTTCTTGCATAAAGAGATTTTTATCATTTCTTGGTCTAATTAACCTTACAAAGATAGTAAAAATCTCTCATTTTTTTCTCACCACACAAATCCTATAAAACTCTGATAATCAGCATATTATTTTATTTTAAAAAATCCATTACCCTTCTAAATCTCTCACATGACGCTAAAAAAGTCTTTGTTTTTATTTCAAAATAGATGGATTATTGTATCATATTTTAGAAAATAAAAATTAAACCCATGAACACATCTATATTAAAAATCTATTTAGCTATTGTAGTATCAGCTTTTTGTTATATCAATTTATCAGCCCAAGGTTGGCTAAAAACTTATCCTGGCATTTTACCCACTTGGGGAGCATTTAACAACCCTATATTGTTTCAAGATATTGAACAAACTATAGATGGCGGTTATATTACATTAAGTACAGATTGTCCAGAAGAATGTCAAAGTTTAGAACTTTTCTTGACAAAATTAGATGTAGATGGTAATGTCCAATGGAATAGGAATTATTCTTTTGACAATCCACTTTTTTTATCTGGTTTTCAAAACTTTTCTATTACTTCCACTAATGATGGAGGCATTTTGGGTATAGGCTCCTATATAAACTATGAAGTTGGTTTTCCTAACTGGGAAAACCAGACTAAACTGGTTAAATTTAATGAGTTTGGAGATACCTTGTGGACAAAAACTTATCCAACTACAGAACTATCTTCGATAGCCAATATTAGAGATATTATTACAACTCCTGATAATGATCATTTGTTAATTGCTTCTCAACCCCCTTGGATGGTAGATTCTACTTTTTCACACTGGGTAACAAAATTAGATGCTAGTGGTAATATCCTTTGGCAAAATCACTATGAATATCCTTATTATTCTATATTAGATGATATTAGTGCTTCAGAAGATGGACTTATTGCTTTTAGTGGGCATATAATTGATACTACTATTACTGAAAATGCTTTTGCCTATGTATTAGATGAAAACGGAAGTGAGGTTTGGTATAGAACAGATAATATTTACATAGAGACTTATCCCGATTTTATTCTTCGTACAAGCGTTGACTTTCACACAAGCGGAGATATTCTTTTTCATCAACTTAAAGAAGTTCCTTACACACTTATATATACTGCAAACTCTAAACTCTCTCGTATAACTCCCTCCAATTCTACTCTCTGGGACTTAGAACATTCAAATATAGACGATGGATTCTATATAAGTGATTTTTGTGCTTTATCTAATGGCAATATAGGTATTGTAGGCAATGATTCTAGGATTTTTGATGAAAATGCCAATCTTTTATCAACAACCTCTTCCATCTCCACCTCTTCTTTTCTACCTTTCGACTACCTTGACTTAATCTGTTCCCAAGACAATTCTATCATTGTATCAGGAATGTTTCATTATTATCCTCCGCCATACCCCAAGCCTTTTATAGCCAAAATAGATGAAAATGGAGAGATTTTTACCAGCCAAATCAGCGGCTATATTTATCAAGATATCAACGAAAACTGCGAGTTAGAAGATGGAGAAAATGGATTAGAAGGATATATTGTTGAATTATCACCTGCTGGTTTTTATACGATCACAGATTCCACTGGTTTCTATCAAATTGATGTCAATGAGGGCGTTTATACCATCAATTCCTACCTTCCTCCAAACGACCCTTGGAACCTTTGGGATTATACTTGTGCCGATACCTTTTTAAATGTCGTTATTGCCAATTATGATACTTTAATCAATGAAAATATCGGAATCAATCCGATCATTGAATGTCCCATTTTAGAGGTCAATGTCGGAGTCAATTTGCTAAGACGTTGTTTTGAAAATACCGTTCACATCTACTATGAAAATGTCGGAACCGATGATGCCGAAAATGCTTATATCACGGTTGAATTAGATGAGGCTATTTTGTTGGACTCTGCTTCTGTTGATTATACCATTGAAGATGGACTGTATGTATTTTATATCGGCGATGTGGCGATGTGGGAAAGTGGACATATTCAATTAATTGTCACAGTAGATTGTGACGCAGAATTGGGAACTACTTCTTGTATTCAAGCCAATGCTTACCCTAATGATTTTTGTGGTGAAATCAGTCAACTCTGGGATGGCTCCAATATCGAAGTGGGCGCAACTTGTGAAGGGGATTCCATTGAGTTTTATCTTAGAAATATTGGGGACGATATGGAAGAAATTCGATACTATACCATCTATGAAGATGATCTTTTACAAGGCATTGAACCTTTCGATTTAGATATGAATGAAATCCATTATTTTAAAGTCGCTACCAATGGGGCAACCTATCGAATGCAAGCCCAACAATCTGACTATTTTCCTAGCTTCAGTATGCCACAAGTGATCGTTGAAATGTGTAATGATGAGGCAATTAGTGATATATCTATGGGCTTTATTACCTCTACTCCACCTGATGACTTAGACCCATTTGTTGATATTGAATGTCACGAAATTAGTGGCTCATTTGACCCCAATGATAAGCTGGTTTCTCCTAAAGGTATCGGCGACAATCATTACATTAATTCAGAGGAAATGTTAGACTACACCATTCGTTTTCAAAATACAGGAAATGATACGGCCTTCAATATTTTTGTCATTGACACGCTTTCACACTTTTTAGATATAAATTCTTTTGTAAGTGGAGTTAGTAGCCACGATTATACCATTTCATTTACTGGTGATAGAGTCGTCAGATGGGATTTCTCCAACATCCTTTTACCTGATAGCACGACCAATTTAGTCGAAAGCAATGGCTTTGTTAAATTCAAAATCAAAGTCGCTACCGATGTCCCACAAGAAACAGAAATCCACAATATTGCGGATATTTATTTCGACTTTAATGAGCCGATTAGAACACCCGATATTTTTGTGACGGTCTGTGATGATTGTGTCGATCAACACCGTACTCGCTATCTAAATGCAAAAGTATTTTTAGAAGGAGCTTACAACAACTCCAATGCAATGAATGCTAATTTAGGAGAACTCATTCCCCTCGTTCAACCTTATCGCAATATGCCTTACATTTATTATGGCAACGAAGAACTTAATGAAATTCCCAATGAAATGGTTGATTGGGTTTTGGTGGAAGCACGATTGGGGGAACCTGCCATTTTTGGGCAGCGCAATACCACAACAACTGAAATAAGAGCTGCTCTATTGATGAGTGATGGAAGCATTACGGATTTAGACGGCATTTCTCCTGTTCCATTTAATATGCTTATCAATGGAAATCAATATTCTTTTTGTATTCGACACCGAAATCATTTAGACGTATTGACCGCTACTCCTTTGGAGTTAGAAGACGAAATGTTTTTTGATTTTACAACGGATATTAATCAAGCATTGGGTAGTGAACAGATGAAGTGGAGCGAGGATGGAAAGGCTCTTTTGCATGTCGGTGATTACAATCAAGATGGTGTAATTCAAATTACAGATTATGATTTTTGGATTCAAGATCCTGCGGTTTTGAATACTTACAAAGAGACAGATGGTAACTTAGATGGCATTATCCAACTAACAGATTTTGATGAATGGAGAAAAAATAAAGCGAAAATTGGTAATATTGAAATTGGGTTTTAAAATTTTATCTTTTTAGGAGCGAAAGGTTCAAACCTTCGTCGCATTAGAAAGTCCCGCTGTCCGTTCTTATCTCCAAGCCAACCGAACCCTTTTGCCAAAGCACGTTGGGGATACCACTTCCATCGGGGCTAGATCGTTGAGGTCTCAACCGCTCATAACTAAAATGTTTTAGGGAACAATTTCTCCCTTTTAAAAACGTCTGGTAATCCTTTGGAGTATTGGACGTTTTGTTATTTTTGAAAGCTCCAACTGGCACTAAGAAGTACGGACCTTACCCAAATAGCCCTGATAGCAGTGGTATTCGTATGTGAAGCGTTGGCTGCCTAAAACTTAGCCATACGAATGAGAACGGATAGCAGGACTTTCCTCTTCCGACGAAGTTAGCCAACATTCGCTCCTAAAAAATTCTCACAAGCAAAAAACACAAACAATTGAATATCAAATCATTAAAAACAAAAAACACAGAAATACACTTTAAAAATCTCTCACATTGCTCTAAAAAAGTCTTTGTTTTTTATTCAAAATAGATAGATTATTGTATCATATTTTAGAAAAGAAAACTCATAACCCATGAAAATATTGATGTTAAAATTCTATTTGGCAGTTTTTTTAACTGCACTTTTTTGCACCAACGTATTAGCGCAAGGTTGGTATCAAACCTATCCTGATCTTCATCCATACTTTTATTTGGGCTTAGATTATCCTGATTTATTCAATGATATTGATCCTACATCAGATGGTGGATATCTCATTAGTGGTGTCAACTATCCTGAAGAAAGTATTATCATTCAGTTTTTTTTGACAAAGGTAGACTTGAATGGCAATATTCAATGGCATAAAGATTATCCGATATTCTTTGATAGTCCAGAGTCCAATAATGATCCTTTGGCTAGCTATCAAAATTTCTTTATTGAACCCACTAGTGATGGCGGTTACATGGGAATAGGAAATAATATTGGGGAAAATTTTGACTGGCAAAATCCTTCTGTACAACTGGTTAAGTTTGACGCTTTTGGTGACACCTTATGGACTAAATATTATGAACCAGATGTAGATTCATTGTTGAGCATCAACCAATTTCAAAGTACACCCGACGGTGGTTTTGTGGTATTGGGTAAAAAGAGTTATCCAGGTGGTATTCAAACAGATTTTTTACTGACCAAATTGGATCAAGCGGGCAATATTATGTGGCAAAATCCTTATGAGTTTTATACACATGCCACATCATCTGAGATAGCAGTTTCAGACAATGGACATATTGCATTTGCAGGATACTTTTCAAATGATCCGAATATTTACATGTATGTTTGGGATGAAAACGGCAATCAAATCTGGAATGAAGAAGAAATTTTTAGTGAAGATCAAGTATTTCTTCAAGATGCGGCTAGAGTTGAAGCCATAGATTTTCATAATAGTGGAGACCTTTTACTTGCGGTCAATCTGTATGGCAATGGTGGAACCTCCTACTCTAAAATGGCTCGTTGGAATATAGAAAACGACGAATTGGTTTGGAGGGTAGAACACAATGCCGATACTCCAAACATTGGTTATATTCAAAAAATGTGTGCTTTGCCCAATGGTAATATAGGAACCATAGGACTTTCACCAACCACTGATACAGACCAGTCTAGCCTCATTAAGATACTTGATGAAAATGCCAATCTGATTTTTGTGGGCAATAGCCTGCCTTTTGATGGTATTAAGGATCTTGTTTGTAAGGATAATAACTCAATGGTTTCATCAGGTGTTTTTTATGATGAAAACAATAATCAACTTGTTCCTTTTGCAACTCAAATAGGTGAAAATGGAACAATATTTAGCAGCCAAATCAGCGGCTACATTTATCAAGATGCCAATGAAAATTGTGATTTAGAAGATGGAGAAAATGGATTAGAAGGACAAATTGTTGAATTATCACCTACTGGTTTTTATACCGTCACAGACTCATCTGGTTTCTATCAATTTGATGTCAATGAAGGCGTTTATACCATCAACTCTTATATTCCTCAAAATGATCCTTGGAATCTTTGGGACTATACTTGTATCGATACTTTTTTGAATGTCGTTGTTGCCGACTATGATACCTTAGTCAATGAAAATATTGGACTCAATCCTATCATTGAATGTCCCATTTTAGAGGTCAATGTCGGAGTCAATTTACTAAGGCGTTGTTTTGAAAATAATGTCTTTATCAATTATGAAAATGTCGGAACAGACGATGCAGAAAATGCTTATATCGCTGTAGAATTGGATGAAGCTATTTTATTGGACTCTGCTTCTGTTGATTATACCCTTGAAGATGGATTGTATCTTTTTTACTTGGGGGATGTAGCGATGTGGGAAAACGGACAAATTCAATTGGTTGTCACCGTTAATTGTGAAGCGGAGTTGGGTTCTACTTCTTGTATTCAAGCCAATGCTTACCCCAATGATTTTTGTGGCGAAATCAGTCAACTCTGGGATGGCTCCAATATTGAAGTGGGCGCAACTTGTGAAGGAGATTCTATTGAATTTTATCTTAGAAATAATGGGGACGATATGGCGGAAATTCGATACTACACCATCTATGAAGACGATCTTTTACAAGGCATTGAGCCTTTTGATTTAGATATGAATGAAACCCGTTATTTTAAAGTCGCTACTACTGGCGCAACCTATCGGGTAGAAGCAGAACAATCAGACTATTTTCCAGGCTTGAGTATGCCACAGGTTATCGTAGAAATGTGTAGTGATGAAGCAAGTGATGATTTTTCTATGGGTTTTGTAACCTCTACTCCATCCGATGATTTAGATCCTTTTGTCGATATTGAATGTCACGAAATTATTGGCTCATTTGACCCCAATGATAAACTCGTTTCTCCTAAAGGGATTGGCGAAAACCATTACATCAATTCAGAAGAAATGCTAGACTACACCATTCGTTTTCAAAATACAGGAAATGATACAGCCTTCAATATTTTTGTCATTGACACGCTTTCACACTTTTTAGATATAAATTCTTTTGTAAGTGGAGTTAGTAGCCACGATTATACCATTTCATTTACTGGTGATAGAGTCGTCAGATGGGATTTCTCCAACATCCTTTTACCTGATAGCACGACCAATTTAGTCGAAAGCAATGGCTTTGTTAAATTCAAAATCAAAGTCGCTACCGATGTCCCACAAGAAACAGAAATCCACAATATTGCGGATATTTATTTCGACTTTAATGAGCCGATTAGAACACCCGATATTTTTGTGACGGTCTGTGATGATTGTGTCGATCAACACCGTACTCGCTATCTAAATGCAAAAGTATTTTTAGAAGGAGCTTACAACAACTCCAATGCAATGAATGCTAATTTAGGAGAACTCATTCCATTGGTTCAGCCTTATCGCAATATGCCTTATATTTATTATGGCAACGAAGAATTAAGCGAAATTCCCAATGAGATGGTTGATTGGGTTTTGGTGGAAGCACGATTGGGTGAACCTGCCATTTTTGGACAGCGCAATACCACCACCACCGAAACAAGAGCTGCTTTATTGATGAGCGATGGAAGCATTCGAGACTTAGACGGTATTTCTCCTGTCGCTTTCCATTATTTAATTCACGACAATGAGTACTATTTCTGTATTCGACACCGTAATCATTTAGATGTTTTGAGTGCTTCACCTTTGGAGTTAGAAGACGAAATGTTTTTTGATTTTACAACTGATATTAACCAAGCCTTTGGAAGTCAACAAATGAAATGGAGTGAAGATGGAAAGGCTCTTTTGCATGTTGGTGATTACAATCAAGATGGCGTGATCCAAACAACAGATTATGATCTATGGGTACAAGATCCTGCGGAATTGAATGCTTATGAAAATACGGATGGTACTTTGGATGGAGTTATTCAGTTAACTGATTTTGATGAGTGGCGAAAAAATAAAGCGAAGATTGGAAGTGTAGAAATAGGGTTTTAAGAATCACAGATGTAACCACAATGAACGTAATGCTCATTGTGGTTTTTTTTATTATTCTATCTGTTGCATTAAAATATCTCGCACTTCCATCAAAGCAAAACCCAACAAATTCTCGCCTTTCCATTTTTCTGGTCTTCTTGCATCATGACGATCTTTAGACAGTCCAATTCCCCATATTTTATCCAACGGACTCGCCTCCACCAACACCCGATTACTCGTACCCAACAAAAATATTTTCAAATCTTCGTGTTGCCCAAATTTCAATAAGTTGCCTTGTTTGACAATTTCATAGCGATGCTTTTTCCAAACTCCTTCATTAAACTTTCTCACCTTTCTTCCCAGTTTCTTTGCCTTTGCTGGTGATGTCGCCTCCAAGATTTCCGCCAAGACTTCTTCATCTTTAAACAAGCGAGCTTTTCCAGCCATCATCCAATGCTCGGCAGTCGGATAGTTTTGCCCTGTATCATCCACAAATGCATGCGTTCCTTCCCACCACTGACTCAAACAACCTGCGCCAATAGAACCATCTGCTTGTGGTCGATGTCCCCAAAAGAACAAATACTTAATACGCTCTTCTTTTCGAGCTTCTTTGATTAATTTACTTCGACTATATTTCATCTTACTTTTGATTTTATTTTTTTTAGGAGCGAACGGTTTAGTACTTCGTCGCATTGGAAAGTCCCGCTATCCGTTCTCATCCCCTTATAGAGCAAATTCATGAATTTGCTCTATAAGGGGATACCACTACTATCGGGGCTAGTTGGGTTAGGACACAGCCTTTAGACCTAGTCTACAGTTATTGACTTATCAACCCCAGACTTACCAACCCGATTTCTAATCTTCTCAAAGGTCTCCTCCCTCAAAATCTCCCCATTCTCAAACACGATCACCAACTGATCCTCAAAGTCAGGAAACGCATCCGCTTTGACAGTTTGATAACCACCATCTTTCCAAATCAGTTTCAAGCGACCACCTTTAGAAGTTTTAAACGATGGATGCAACTCACCTTTCGCATTCATCTCGACAGGTTGCTTTTTTACCTCCACACCTTTTCCATCGACTTCCGCATACGAACACTTAAAAGCAAACTTTTGGGTATCTCGATTCAGTTTTTGCAACAAAGCTCCTCCCATACCAAACACCAAGTTTTCTGCTGCGATGTTGGCGGCAGTTAATGCCTCATAAATCGCTACAATGGAATCATAATTAACTCCGTCCCCTTGAATCACCCTCACTTGTGGCGGCAACACTTTGTAGCCCTTTTCATTGATGGTAAAACCAAATTGCTCAAACAAGATCCCAAAGACTTTTTTAAGCGTCATGGTGGGATCTCCCGAATCAGGTCGAATCACCAAAGTCCCATCTCGATTCAAAATAGCCTCCTTCAATTCCCTACCCCAATATTCCGCACACGCTTTAAAAATATTGTAGGAATCAGAAACACAAGCAATCGTCCCTGTTGGATAAGTCTCTAAGATGTGCCTAAAAATATCTAACTCGCCTGCTTCCCCTTTGAGCGTCACCACTGAATGTTCTGTCGCTGGAATCGATAAACCATACACTTCATCCGTATGATAATATGTTTGAGCGTATCGACTCCCCCAAATATTATCGCTTCCTCTAAAATTCAGCAAATGCGCCATTCCCCCCAATCCCGCACTTTCCACACTGCTCACCCCTCGAAATCCAAAATCGTTGAGAACGAAGTCTATTCCACTTTTACTTTCCTCACTACTTGTCTTTTCATAATAGGCTTCCACCACTTTGCGGACTTCGTGCGAGATAGTCGCCACCGTACAAGGATACCAAATTTGCATCAATAAAGTCTCTAAAAAGTTGGTGAGCCAAAAACATTGAGGATCGGTATTTTCTATCGTCATCAAAACATTGGAGATAGGAACTTGTGTACCTTCTGGAATGGCTTTGATCCTAACAGGCAATTTTCCGCCATGCTCTTGGATGATATACTCAAAGTTTTCCCGACTGACTACATCCTTTCGCCCAAATACGTTTTCTAAAAAAGGCATCGCTTCTTCTAACTTCTCTTGGGTAAAAACTTCGCCTTCCAAGTATTTCTTTAAAAAGTACTGTAATCCGAAAAAAGTCGTCTCTGAAAATTTACCTCCTCGACTTTCTAAATAAGAGTAGATTTTTTGTGTATGGGGAACATAAAGTTTATGATGAGAATACTTATAGGCATCCGCCATTAAGATAAGGTTGTTGTTCATTGTATAACGGTTTGGTGGTTTTGGTTATGTTTAGACGTTTTTTGTTTCATTTCGTGATTTGGGGACGAGGGGACGTTTAAAAAAATGGGACGAAGGGACGTTTCAATTTTGATAGTGACCTCATCAATCATATAAGAAATCTTTCGATTAAAAACTGTAACGTCCCCTTACGACACATCGTCCCTTCGTCACTCTTTTACAGTTACTAAGAAATATAGACCTCAACCCAACTAGCCCCGATAGCAGTGGTATCACCAATAGCATTGGCAAAAGGGTTCGGGTGGCTTGGTGATAAGAACGAATAGCGGGACTTTCCTTTGCGATGAAAGAAGAACCTTTCGCTCCAAAAAGAAAAAAGACTACCCGTAAAGAAAATTCACGAATTTTCTCCAACCAACTACTCACTCAAGACAACACACTCGCAAACTGCTCTTGGAATGGCTGAATAAATTTGCCATTAGCACTGGTATCCAACACCGCAAAAGTGATGTGCTTAAAGGCATTCTTAAACTGGGGATGATCGACTAAAAAGTGATGAAAATATCGGGACATGTCGGCAGGATGATTGCGGAAAACCCCACAGCCCCACGCACCCAAAATAAGAGTCTCATGTCCTTCCACAACCGCCACCGATAACATGCGCTCCATTCGCTTCATCATCACTGATTCCGCTTGATCGACTTTTTGCGGTTCGTTGTTTTTCAAAGCTCCCAGATTGACGGCTGGTGAAGTGATAAAAGCCACACTATAGGTATCTTCCAAAAGTCGGTCAAAGTCATCCCGAAAGACGGGCAACTTGGGCGAATAAATCATCCTATCAGAATATAGACAAGTACGCTCTTTACGATTAAGATCATACATCTCCTCTTGCTTTTCGATAAGACTTAGATACAATCCACTAGCACGAGCCAAACTTTCTTCCTGTGCTTGACTACCTCCTAAAAATCCGCCACCAGGATTCTTGGCAGAAGCAAAATTGAGGCAAAGGACCTCTTCATGGGTTTTAGACAATCTCCTAGCGGCATGTAAAGTCGTCTCATTCGTTACCTCAAAGGTGGTTTCTATCGGTTCTATTTCCGCTAAAATATTCTCTCGTTGAGATATTACTTTTCTAAAATCATTGGGACGGTAAAGACGGGTATTTTCAACCGCTTCCGCTAATTCGGGATTTAAGTCTATGCGTTGCCCCTGTTTGTTGGTATAAAATCCAGCCTTTAGAATCTCTAGAGTTTCTTGGGCAATTTGAACTCGTTTTGAACGATTACTCATTTTGATATGGGTTTGTTTGATAATAAAATGTAATTCTTTGATGATTGATAAGGCTATCAACCTAAAATGGATGCAATTTGTTCCTATCCACTATATTTTTGTATCAAGTGCTGAACAAGGGGAATATGCTCATAAACAACCTGCTTTGTTTCCAACATCTTCGACAAATCCGCCACTTTGAACCATTGCAAGCGGGCAATATCATCGTTGGCTTTGTGTACACCTGACACATAATCAACACTAAATAAAGTTGTGATAATCTTATCTGCTTCTTTGCGAAATCGCCAATCATCCACCAAGCAAGATAGCTCGTACTGCACATTTTCGACCTCAATATCACCCGCTTCTTCTCGCATTTCTCGCAAGGCTGCTGCTTCAAAACTGGAATCACTTGGATCGGCAAACCCACCAATAAATCGCCATTGAACTTCGATGGCTTTTTGTCCCAACAGTAGCTCCGTCTTTCCCTCTCGAAATACCGCCATATCTACCGTTGGATAGACTGCATCATATCGGTTATAATTTGCGTAAATAATACCTGCACGAAAGTCTTCTGAAGTATGTACTTTATCCGCTAATTCCTGTCGCAAATCACTGGCATTAAAATCGCCTTCTTTGGGCAATGCAATGGTCTCAAATTGTCCCGAATAATAAGGTAAAAAACTGTCTCGACTTCCGTATAAAATAAAGCCTTGATTGGGAAAAGTATCCATTAAAAGGCGGTCCAAATTGATGGACCATTGCTCATCACTTGGATGATCTTTAATGGGCAAAACCACAATATCAGGATAGCTTTTCTTAATCATTTGCTCTCTGGTAAGAAAGTCAAAAGGATTTCGACGGCTTCCTAAAAGGGGTACAACTCCTAGGATAATTAGCACTTTATTGTGTTTTTCTTTCACCTTATTAATCAATTCTTGATGTCCTTGATGCAAATAAGGCGTTTGAAAGCGAGCAATAATAACTCCTGTATTAAACTGCTGATTTGTCATATTGCGTAATTTAAACACAAAAATAGTACACCACTTGATAAGAAGCAAATATTTTTGCGTTTTTTTTACACAAAGACTATTTAACCATATCTATTTACTGTATAAAAAATAGGACATTTTACACTTATCCACATATTATCCACAACTTAAATCATTGATAATCAGACATTTATAAAAAGAAATCCACTAGTGAATTTAATTAATGTATAAAGTATTGAAAATCAACATCAATTGATAAAGAGTTATCCACATTTTAACAAGAAGAATTGTGGATAAGTCAGGGGTAATTGTGGAAAAAGTACACATTGTGTTTTTAGTGTGGAAAACTCTCATTTTATCCACAAAAAACTTTGAGTTATCCACAACTTATCCACACACATTTATACACAAACCAAAAAAGTTTTCCCGTGCATAAAGTTATCCACACTATGTTAATTATGTGGATAACTAGCTATATAAGCTAGTTTTATGTGGATAATGTGTGGATAACTATGCTAAAAATGTGGATAACTAAAAAAGCAAATTTTACACAAAAAACTTATCCACTTATCCACAGCCCTAATAATAGGCTTTAGATTATTTTTTAATTAATTTAATTTTATTATTTAAATACATAAAATGTGCATAAAGTCTAAATCTAAAAAAAATTGAAAAAGAACAGTTTAGCTGTTTTTTGAACACAAAAAAACGAAACATCCGTTTTTCAGATCTTGTATTTTATGTTTTAAAAACGCTCCAAAATGTCAGTATGTCACAGCTCATCTGTTCAAAACAAAAAATTTACTTGGGTTCATTCTAAGTATTTGTGTGAGACTGACATTAATTCAAAAGAATGTCTTTTCTTTTTCGGATGACTTCATGTTTTTTCTACAACAATGATTTATATTTATCCACATAAAAATACACAACTCACTTTGTGTGCTTTGTACAAAAATATTGAATATGAAAAAAATGATACTTTCGATTGGTTTATGTTTATTACTGGGGACATGTTGGGTGCAGGCCAAAACGGTTAATCTCCATCTTACCCATGTCGCTGGAATGGATGATTTTGTGTTGGATACGGGAGTCTATGAGAATGCTGATAACTTGACTTTTAAGATTACTCGTTTGGAGTATTATATTTCCGAAATACAACTGGTTTATGATGGTGGGCAAACAATTGATTTAGAGGATGTTTTTTTGCTGGTAAATACTGACCAAGAAGTTTATGAATTGGGCGATTTTGAGGTGGAGAATATAGAGGCAATTAATTTTCATATCGGAGTGCCAGAAGCCGAGAATCATGCCGATCCTTCAGCGTGGGATGCAGATCATCCATTGGCTCCCCAAAATCCAAGTATGCATTGGGGATGGACAGCGGGTTATCGCTTCATTGCATTGGAAGGTTTTTCTGATCCCAACCAAGATCAGAGTTTCAATTCAATCTTCCAATTTCATGCAGTAAGTGATGACTATTATACAGATGTATCGTTTTCTTATGTAACAAACTCAGAGACGGAAAATATTGATATTGCTTTTGAGGTAGATGTTCTCAAGATGCTGACTGGTGTGAATATTGTAGATAACTTGGTACATGGAACAGGGATGGACAATCGACGGATTTTAACCAATATGGAATCGAATGATGTTTTTAAGGCTGTTTCCGAAGATCCAGACGTTCCACAATCTTTAGGAGATACTCAACAAGAAAGCAACTTTACCTTCTCGCCCAATCCAGCCAGCTCTGTGATTCAAGTACCTTTTTATTTCCCCAACCAATCGTCTATGCAATTTTGTCTGATAGATATAACAGGTCGAATGGTGTTTGAACAAAGTTTAGGACAATCATCGGGTTCATTAACCATTGCAGAAGATTTGAACAATGGAATCTATTTTGGAGTTTTTTATAATGAAAAGGGAATGTTGGCAAGAAAGAAGCTAGTCATTATGCAATAAATACAATTTACCTAAATCCTAAAAATTCTATTTGCATATAGTTAGTCTTTATTTTTAAAAGTCCATAGTCAGCAGTCGATAGTCCATAGTGCGGTTCAGTTAGTGAATTTTGATAAACTTAAAATCCTACTAATTCCGCAAAATCCCATAATCCTATTCCTTTTTTGGATTAGGAGAGAACGGATTGATCCTTCGTCGCAGCAGGTCTCCCCGCTGTCCGTTCTCATTGCTGTTGCCTTGCTACAACCCACGCCAATTTATAACACAGCAATACCACTACCATCGGGTCTAGGTCGTTGAGGAAAGTACTTCTTAGTAAGTGAAAAAAGTGACGTAAGGTGACGATGTGAAGGGATGTTGCTTTCAATACATCAAACTAATTTATCTTTGATAGAAAAACGTCCCATCGTCCCCAAAGCACGAAATAAACCACAACATCCTGTCGTCCCTCACTAAAAAAAACGTCTTGACCCTACAAATATAGCCCCGATAGAAGTGGTATTCGTGTCGCAGCGTTGGCTTAGAAAAACGTTGGCAACACGAATAAGAACGGATAGCGGGACTTTCCTACACGACGAAGCACTAAACCGTTCGCTCCAAGAAATCATACAAACAGAACTGCATTAATAATTTATCATTGACCATTAACCATTATAAAATCACCATGAACCATCGTTTATATTTTACAGTCCTTTGTGTAATAGGCACGTTATTATTGGCATGTAAAAAAGACACACCAACTATTGAAGATGATTCATACACCTTAGCAATACCCATTGGATTCCCAACGCCCAGCATTCCAGAAGACAACCAACTCACCAAAAGTCGCATTGCATTGGGCAAAAAACTTTTCTTTGACACCAGCCTTTCCAGGGACAGTAGTGTCTCCTGTGCCTCCTGCCATAAACCCTCCCTCGCCTTTGCCGATGATGAAGCCTTCAGTTTAGGAGTAGAAAATCGCTTAGGAGTTCGCAATTCCGTTTCCCTTGCCAATGTCGCCTACCAAGAAAATTTATTGAGAGAAGGAGGCGTACCAACTTTAGAACAACAAGTTTTAGTTCCTATCCAAGACCACAATGAGTTTGATTTCAATATGGTTTTATTGGTCGAAAGATTATCAAAAGATAGTGTGTATGTTACACTAAGTCAGCAAGCCTATGATAGAGAAATGAGCGCATTTGTGATTAGCCGAGCTTTAGCAGCCTTTCAACGGACTTTATTGAGTGGAAATAGCCCTTATGACCAGTACTTTTTCCAGAATCAATCCAATGCCTTGAATGAATCTGAAATTAGAGGGCTAAACTTGTTTAATAGTGATGCACTTAATTGCTCCAAATGTCATTCAGATTTTAATTTTACCAACGAAGACTTTACCAATAATGGTTTGTATGAAATTTACGCAGATTCGGGAAGGATAAGATTGACAGGCTTAGAAGAAGATAGAGGCATTTTTAAGGTTCCTTCTTTGCGAAATGTGGCTTTGACAGCACCGTATATGCATGATGGAAGTATGAACACTTTAGAGGAAATTATCGTACACTATCAGAGTGGAGGCAAAAATCATGAAAACAAAAGTCCTTTGATTCAAGGTTTTACCATTACAGATAGTGAAAAAGAAGATTTGGTTAATTTTTTAAAGTCCTTAACCGACCAAGAATTTATCCAGAATCCCGCCTTTCAACAGGAGTAATTGTGGATAAGTGGCTGGAAGTATAATGAATTATCCACAAACTTATACACATTGTGGATAACTTTTTTTATCCACATACTTTCTAGTAGATTGTATAGAAAAAAGTACATAAGTGCTTATAATAAACAACAAATCAATAAGTTACGGTTTTGCTAAAAAATACATTTTAATAATTGTTATTTATAAGTGGTTCATTTTGAAATAGTGTTTTTTTTAACATATACCTAGTTATCCACAAACTTATCCACACTGTGGAAAACTTTGAATTTAAAAGCAACATTAACTTATTGTAAAAAAACAGATTTTGATATTTCTTTATAAATAGCTCCCGATGGATCAAGGATAGATTCCCACAAAACCAGTTCCTTTGCCACCAAGTATTGAGGAAAATCCACCGTAAACTTAAAGTCCTTTTTTGCCAGACTTCTTTCTTTGAATCTCGCCAATGTAATGTGTGGAATTACTTTTTCAAATTTTCTTTCATAAATACCCAAATAGCCCAACAAATCTTCGTGTTTTCCTATTAATTCTTCAAATGAAGAAGAGCTTTGATATTTTGCCCAAAGCATCCTTGCATCTCTTGGATTGGGACTCAAATAAAAATGACTAAACTCCAAGCTAAACTTTTTTTGACGACGACAGATAAGATGTAAGATAGATTGAATATTAGGGATCATCTCTTCGGGTACATCTCCTATAAACCAAGTGGTAATATGAAGTTGTTCCAATGGTGTCCAACGAATGTGCTTTAATTGAGGATTATAAACTTGGATACTTTGTGTGGCTTTTACAATATCTTGACCCACAGCAATCCCAACAAACAATCTTTTATTCATCTTTTTATATTTGAGTCGTATTTTTCCACAAATCTTTCTAATTTCATCCACATAATGTGGATAACCTTGTACATAATGTGGATAACTTTGACGTTTTTCTACATTTTCTTGCTTTTTTCGTACTTTTTAGCATGGAAAAAGCTAAAAGTCTGGCAAAACCCGATTGATTGTGTTAATCAAACGCAAATAGCGGTGATTGTTCCTGCTCGCAATGAATCTGCCAATATTGAAGACTGTCTGAAAAGTATTTTGCAACAAAATTATCCAACAAATTTATTTGAAGTGTGGTTGGTGGATGATCATTCGACTGATGATACCTTAAACTTGGCGAATGGGATTGATGCTACAAATTTACGGATTTTATCTTTGGCAGCACTCGGAGGGAGTGGAAAAAAAATAGCGATCACCCAAGCCATCCAGCAAACAAAGGCTACTTTGATTGTGACAACGGACGCAGATTGTGTGGTTTCGGCTGATTGGTTAAAGACTTTGGCTTGTTTTTATGAACAAAATGAGGTCAAACTTTTTACAGGACCAGTCATTTTTGAACCAACTCCAAGTCTTCTCCAAAAAATTTGGTCATTGGATTTTATCGGAATGATGGGCATTACAGGAGCTTCGGTATCAAAAGATTGGTCGAATATGTCCAATGGCGCAAATTTGGCGTATGAAAGAGAGGCTTTTTGGGCAGTAGAGGGGTTTAAGGGAATCGACCAAATTGCTTCTGGGGATGACTTATTACTAATGGAAAAAATCGCTAGGTACTTTCCGAATCAGGTGGCTTTTCTAAAGTCGCCCGATGCCATCGTTAAAACCTTGCCTCCCGAAAATATGCGCCACTTTTTACAACAGCGGATTCGTTGGGCTTCCAAATCTCGTTTTTATCAAGACTGGAAAATCACCACCATTCTTGGCTTGGTTTGGTTATTCAACGTAAGTATTATTGTATCTTTTACACTTTTTTTATTAGGTTATCCACAATTTGGAATGTGGATAAGTGGACAACTTTTGGGCAAGTTTTTAGTCGATTGGATTTTTTTGAAATCGTGTATGCGCTTCTTTACCAAAAAAAGTAAATTATTATGGTTATTTTTACCGACCCAGCTTTTCCAGATTCCTTATATTGTGTGGGTAGGCTTGGTTGGGAATTTGGGAAGAAAGTATGAATGGAAAGGACGGAGGGTTTCTTAAAAGTCTGCAGTTTTTTAGTCTGTAGTCGATAACTAACAGTTTTATTCTTGGACATTTTTTTAGGAGCGAATGGTTAAGTGTTTCATCGTCCTAGAAAGTCCCGCTATCCGTTCTCATTCGTGTGGCTAGGTTTTGGGTAGCCAACGCTGCGACACGAATACCACTACTATCGGGGCTAGGTTGTCAGGATACAACTTCTTAGTCAGGAAAATGGGACGAAAGTGACGATGTGGCGTGAGGGGACGTTAAATTTTTGATAATTGACTGACTCAATCGGGGGCGAAATAAAAATCAGAAAAAGAACTAAAATCGTCCCCTTACGTCCCTTTTTAAAACGTCCCATCGTCCCAAAGTTGTAACTTAGTAATTCGTTTTTTCGTTTGGACTATCGACTATCGACTATCGACTATCGACTATCGAC
>JAHDBB010000659.1 GCA_020630635.1 Chitinophagales bacterium | reverse complement strand
AATGCGTGGAAGTTTGGGAAAGCTATCCCATAATAGGCATTTTTCAACCAAAAAATACGGAAATAAGGCGTTCTAACAGTGCCAAATAGCCCTGATAGAAGTGGTATCACCCTTGTAGCGCAAATTTATGAATTTGCGCTACAAGGGTGGTAAGAACGGATAGCAGGACTTGCCTGCACGATGAAAAATGAACCCTTCGCTCCTAAAAAATACATCAAAATAAGAAATACTTATTCGATAGCCTACCCAAAAGAATGTACAGAATCCTTTTCTGTTCTAACTAGGGAATTGGTCATAAATAATGTATCCAAAACAACAAGTTAGCTGGGTATAGTATTCATTTCCTGTTCCCCCAACCTTTATTTTTACAAATGAGAAAGATTTACCCTTTAATAAGCGCATGTCTTGTGCTTTTGATAAGTTGGTCTGTCCAAGCAGCCACCATTTATGTGAGTCAATCGGCTACAGGAACCAATGATGGAAGTAGCTGGATCAATGCCTATACAGATTACCATACTGCTTTAGAGGCTGCCAATGTTGGCGATGAAATTTGGTTATTAGCTGGAACCTATCGGTCTGCCTATCAAGATAGCCTTTATTTTAGTCTCAAAAATGGTGTAGCGGTCTATGGTGGATTCAATGGCACCGAATCGAGCCTTGATGAAAGAAATATTGAAACCAATCCTACTGTTTTTAATGGTGATATTTTAGCCAATGATGTAGCAGGTACTTTTGATTCTACCCGTTTTGATAATGCTCAACATGTTTTTTGGATTGACGAAACCATTGATACTACTGCTATTTTGGATGGAGTTCTCATTATAAGAGGACAAACAGAAGGAGAAGAGAGCTTTGGTAATCGCAGAAGAGGCGCAGGAATGCTGTGTTTGGGATCTCCCACCATTCTTAATTGTACCTTTAACGATAACAATGGTTATTTTGGTGGCGGTATTTGTTTTAGAGAGGCAGGAGCGATGAATGCTGTTATACGAGGATGTACATTTACAGGAAATTATAGCACCAATAAAGGAGCTGGAATTATGATGCTGAATGCAGCTATTACCCCCGAAATTACCAACTGTACTTTTGGTAATAATATCGCAGAAGTGGAAGGTGGAGCCATTGGAGCTATCGGAGCAAGTCCTAGTATTTTAGAATGTACTTTTAGCAGCAATCAAGCGATTGTAGGCGGTGGAGCCATCGGATTAAATGGGATTAGTGGAACCACGATTATCCCAATAGATTCGTGTAGCTTTATCAACAACGCCTCTAACGGAAGTGGTGGAGCGATTTATGGAATTTCGGGTGCAGAAGCGCACTTAAATAATTGTGTCTTAGATGGAAATATCGCTACCTTAGATGGAGGAGCGATCTTTGGAGAAACCCTTAAATTGAATCTCATAGATTGTAACTTTACCAACAATGTAGCAGTCAATTATGGCGGTGGGATTGCTTGTTCGGGAGATTCATTGACCTTGACTCAATGTAACTTTGATCAAAATACATCTGAAATAGGTGGTGGAGCCGTTTTTACAGGAGAAGAGTCTGACAGTTACCTTTTCAAATTAGACATTCGCAACAATACTTCCGAAGATGGAGGAGGAGTGCATTTGGGTGGAAATTCAAGAATTGAAAATTGTGAGTTTTACAACAATGATGTAACGGATTCTGGTGGAGGCGTATTTGTCAATGGACAAAATACCTTGATGATTAACAATGTGCTTTGGGAAAATGATGGAAACTGGGGCGGAGGCGTTTATACGACAGGCGGTAATGTCCTGATTGCGTATCACAATACCATCGTCAACAATGATGGAGCAAGTGGCGGACCAGGTTTAGCCTCTTTTTCAAGTACAGCCGTTGTGGTCAACTCCATTTTATGGGGCAATGATGGACCAGGAACAGAGCAATTTATTGGTTCACCAGGAAGTATACCCAACTTTAGCTATTGTCTAGTACAAAATATTCCTTTTGGTAATGACAATATCAACGATGATCCTACTTTTGTAAATACCGAAGAAGGCGACTTTCACCTCATTTTGATTAGTCCAGCCATTAATTCAGGAACCACAGAAATTAGTGATTTACCAGCAACAGATTTTGATGGAGTAGAACGAGATGACTTACCTGACATGGGAGCTTTTGAGTTCCCTATTTTTATTCCAGATGCGCCCAGCGAGTTAGTTGCCAATATTCAATCCGCCACGAGTATTCAATTGACTTGGACGGATAATTCAACAAATGAAGATGGATTTGCTTTAGAACGTTCTATTGGAACAGCCAATGATTTTATTCCTATTGCCGAAAATATTCCGATGGATGAAACAAATTACATTGATGATAACCTATTGCCTGGAGCGACTTACTTTTATCGAGTGAGAGCCAAAACAGGAACGAACTTTTCGGCTTATAGCAACAATGCTAGTGCAACTTTACCAATTAATTTTCCCAATGCACCGACTGATTTAATTGCTTTGGGTATTGATACGACCAGTGTATCTTTGGCATGGACAGACAATGCAGATGACGAAATTGCTTATACAATTGAGAGAGCATTGGGATTGACAGGACAATTTCAGATATTGAATAATGATCTCCCACCTGATACAGAAGCCTATATTGATGAAGGCTTATTGCCCGATACAACCTACATTTATCAGGTCAAAACTCGTAATACAACAGGAGATTCAGATTATTCCAATCCTTTGATTGTGGAGACACTTCCTCTGCCTATTGATCCGATGGATACGATGGGAACTAGCATTATTACTGCCGCTTTTGGAACATTGGACATCTATCCCAATCCAACCAAAGACTTTATCAATATTACGATTGATGATTTGACTCAAGGAGCTTTGACTTTGCGTTTATTGAATCTCAACGGACAGGTTTTAGAAATGCTCAAGGTCGTAGATAGCAATACGGTTGTAGATGTCAGATCCTTGAAAAAAGGCTGGTATATTGTGGAGTTGTCCAATAAAGTCGGAACGCATCGCAGTCCTTTTGTGAAGTTTTAAAAGATTTTTTTAGAGGAGAGAACGGGGATACTTCGTCGTGACGGGTCTCCCCGCTATCCGTTCTTATGCATGCAGCCTAATTTTATTAAGCCATCGCATTTGCATTTATACCACTACTATCGGGTCTAGATGGTGGAGGCAAGGACTTCTTAGTGCCAGAAGGCGGGACGTAAAGTGACGATGTGACGTGAAGGGACGTTTATTTTTTTTAATTAAATTGATTGGTCTTTGCCAAAAAAA
>JAHDBB010000044.1 GCA_020630635.1 Chitinophagales bacterium | reverse complement strand
AGACAGGATCATAACTATCTACCGTCAAAGAACAGCCATCATCACAATCTATATTATTCGTATTTACACACATACAAAGATCAAAATCAAAACTATCCAATGTTCCACAATCTCCATCATCACAATCAGGAGGAAGATTCACGATCATACAATTTACGGCATCAAAACTATCTACTGTCAAAACACAGCCATCATCCACATTCGGTTCTTCATTGACGATCATACAATTGACCGCATCAAAACTATCTACTGTCAAAACACAGCCATCATCTACATTCGGTTCTTCATTTACAACCACACAATTCGTTGCATCAAAACTATCTACTGTCAAAGAACAGCCATCATCCACATTCGGTTCTTCGTTGACAATCATACAATTGATCGCATCAAAACTATCTACTGTCAAAGAACAGCCATCATCCACATTCGGTTCTTCATTCACAACCATACAATTCGCTGCATCAAAGCTATCGGTCGTCAAAGAACAGCCATCATCCACAGGCGGAGCTTCATTGACAATCATACAATTAGCAGCATCAAAACTATCGGTCGTCAAAGAACAGCCATCATCTACATTCGGTTCCTCATTTATACAATTACAAGAGACAGGATCATAGCTATCTATAGTCAAATCACAACCATCATCACAGTCTATACTATTGGTATTTACACACATACAAAGATCAAAATCAAAACTATCCAATGTGCCACAATCTCCATCATCACAAGCAGGAGCTTCATTTACAACCATACAATTCGCTGCATCAAAGCTATCTACCGTCAAAGAACAACCATCATCCACAGGTGGAGCTTCATTAACGACCATACAATTCGCTGCATCAAAGCTATCGGTCGTCAAAGAACAGCCATCATCTACGGACGGTGCTGCATTCACGACCATACAATTCGCTGCATCAAAACTATCTACTGTCAAGGCGCAGCCATCATCTACGGGCGGAGCTGCATTCACAACCATACAATTCACTGCATCAAAACTATCTACTGTCAAGGCGCAGCCATCATCTACGGGCGGAGCTGCATTCACAACCATACAATTCACTGCATCAAAACTATCTACTGTCAAGGCGCAGCCATCATCTACGGGCGGAGCTGCATTCACAACCATACAATTCGCTGCATCAAAGCTATCCGTTGTCAAAGCACAACCATCATCCACAGGCGGATCTGCATTGATACAATTACAAGCGACAGTATCAAAACTATCTGTTGTCAAGGGACAACCATCATCACAACTAGGGTACTCACAACTTCCATCATCATCCGTTGCGGTTGAATCATAATTAGTCGCACAAGGATTGGTACAACCAAAAATCTGTGTAACTGTATTGACACACATACAATTCACCTCATCAAATGAATCATCCGTATTCACATTTCCATCATCACAAGTAGGAGGAGCATTGACTATCATACAATTCACCGCATCGAAACTATCTGTTGTCAACGCACAACCATCATCTACTGGAGGGGAATCATTGGAACACATACAAGTAGCAGCATCAAAAGTATCAGTTGTCAAAGGACAAGCATCATCACAATCAGGTGGCGTAAACGTTGCACACTCTGAAAACTCTGAAGAATTAACAGGATAGACACTCAATTCAGACGATTGTACAACGATATTATCCGTAGGATTTAAAGTTCCATTATACGTCCAATTCCCACTTCCATCAGCCGTTACGGTTCCTATATACGTCTTTCCTTGTAATAGATTATCAGGACAACTATGACAGCTTGCGTCAGAGGTATAAATGTCAACGATCGAACCACTAGGGGCTGTTCCTTCTAAGGCATCACAACTAAACAAAGTAACAACAGGTTTCGGAAAATTATCATTACCGATACCTCCATCAGAAGGATCAACATCTTCAATCCCTTCTCCATCATTACAATAAAACTGATTGCCTCTTATCGTATTTTGTGTATTAGAAGAACTCGAAAATTGAATACCGGGTCCATCATTAAAAGCAATAACATTTCCTTCATTATCAGTCAAATCATCATTGGTATCACCAATTAGATTATCAGAGACTTGTATTTGAAAGTGAATACCTCCTGCATGATTACCCAAAACAT
This sequence comes from Chitinophagales bacterium, assembly GCA_020630635.1. Classification (GTDB taxonomy): domain Bacteria; phylum Bacteroidota; class Bacteroidia; order Chitinophagales; family UBA2359; genus JAHDBB01. The sequence goes on along the minus strand of JAHDBB010000044.1, from coordinate 18,162 downwards.
AACCACTAGGATGGGTTCCTATATAATTTCCAATCACTTGTACTCCTTCTGAACTAACCATCCAAAGCCCATATTCAAGAGTACTACACCCCAAAATATTATTGGGTCCAATCACAATGTTACTATTAGGTGCATTACAATTTAAAACCAATATTCCACTTGAAGACTCAGTACCATTAGCAACTGCACTTTGACCGTTACCCATACATTGATTTCCCAAAGTACTGACTCCACTATGGTTATTACTCACTACTACCTCTGTCACACCTTCCAAACCGATTCCATGATAACCATTATTGGAGACAAAATTCCCATCAATTAAAAGATTGTCACTATTTGTAAGATACATCCCATTCCCTCCATTTCCTCCTACTACATCATTTATATCTACTCCAACATAATTATTAGTTATTTCTAAATAACTAGACTGCCCAACAACCAAACCATTTCCACAACCAACATTTATACTACTGCCATTATTGGTTATTGTATTATTAGAAATTTCTTGTGGATTAGCCACTGTTCCATCAGAATCAAATATCTGCAAACCTACACAAACATTAGCACCATTCGAGTCAATAAGATTATTGATAATATCTATACCTTCCAATGCATTTTCCAAGTAAACACCTCGCCCTTTATTATGCACAATATTATTATTGTCAATTTCTACAAATGCGGAGTATCCAACGATGACTCCCTCCTGCTCATTTCCTGCTGCTGTTCCATTTGGGGTCTGCCCAATATTATTGTTAACAATCCGTACATAATCACATCCCGAAGTTGCCCCAAATCCTGGGTTTTCATTAATGCTTATTCCACTTTGGTCATTATCAACAATATAGTTTTCCGAAATGATATGCAGATTAGCCGCCGTTCCATCTGAGAGTTCCATATGAATACCATGCTGTCCATTACCATCACTGGTACTATATGTACTTCCATTATATCGAGAACCAATCAAGTTATTGGTGACTAATAAATTCAATCCAATTTCTGACACTTGAATCCCCCTTTGTGATGCATTAGTAATGGTATTGTCTTGAATCGTCAAATTAGCGGTTCCACTTTCGACTAAGATATTATTTTGACCCGCATTATCTATCCAACAATCTCCAATCACAAGGTCTTGCCCTCCAATCACACGAATATTGGTTTGGCTATTCAAGACATGACAATTCACCAAACTGCTGTTACTTACATCACTTAATTCAATCGCTGAACTAAAAGTGGTGTTTTGAAAAATCAAACCGCTAATAATAGAATTAGATCCTCCAGTTTGTATAATAAAGGTGGGCAAAAAATTAGAGGTGGAAGCATCTATCACAACTGAAGGAATATCATGGTCTCCCAAAGTACTACTTCCTGACTGATAACCTGGAGCAGTACTCCCATCAATATACACCGCATCCGTCACAATAGGCAATTGATTAACAATATTAATTACTCCACTTACACTAAATTCAATCATATCGAAACCCATAGTGCTATTCGCTGCATTTATAGCTTCTCGCAAAGTACAATTCGTTCCATCACAGGTTCCATCATCTGTATCTGCTAAGGAATTTACCACATAAGTTGCTCCCCAACCATATTGAAAGGTTAAGCATAAAAGGGTACAAACAACCAACAGTCTTTTCATTTGAAGTCAATTTACATCAATCAATAAAAGGGTCTTTAAGTTTCACATAATTAGGAGAGAACATTTCAAGAATAAAACAGTCGTAAGTAGTATAGTGTTGATTTTTTATTATTTTATTCCTTATTTTTTTAGAGGAGAGAACGGTTATTACTCTTTCATCGCCACAGGTCTCCCCGCTATCCGTTCTTATCTCCTTGTAGATCAAATTCATGAATTTGATCTACAAGGAGATACCACTACTATCGGGTCTAGTTTACTTGGTAAGTTACTTCTTAGCAACTGTATTTGCAAGTATTAATTCATTTATCAGAGGATAACATTGAGGTTGAACCACATGTATCTTCGTACCTCATTAACCAGCATTGTATTTATATTCAATAGGATTTTCTAGTATTCACAATAATAATCATTTTTTAAGAAAAATTCTGTATCCCAACATACCAACTTACCTAAAAACCCATTTTGTTTAATTTTAATAAAAATTAGAATTTTATTCTTAAACAAGATACACATTTTGAGACCATCCGTCTAAAGTTGTCAATTATCTTTCTTGCAGCCAAAGAAAGGGTAAGTCGTTTCAATCGGAGGTAGTCTCAATCTACTTTACCCACGAATTTTTATTGATCTATGATAATAAATGAAGTTCTGTCTTACCTACCAATTTTATTGATCTATGATAATAAATGAGGTTAAGTCTTTTTAATTTAAAAAAGCCAGAAATAAGTGAAAGATCAGAAATAAAGTATTCCAAAATGAGACTAAGAGATTTTCTGATTTTTTAGGCGAAAAACGGAGTCATAGCAGGGCTAAGACGAGTATTTTCAACGCCAAAAATCGGAAAATGTCGATGTCACATGGAATAACTTATTTTTGTTGTTTTACTAACTAAATGTAAAAAATAAAAAAAGCCAACAAGCTTACGCTCATTGGCTTTAGAATATGTAGATGGTAGAATTTTTATTTTTTAATCTTCATCTAATTCACAACAACCATTTAATTCTGTAATGGTTCTTGGGTTAAATACTTGTACGACACCTGGATAATCTGGGTCTATTACCTCCACATAGTAAGTGCCTAACTCGCTAGGAGAATAATAATAATTGCCTAAGATAGAAGCCACTAAGTTTCCATCTTCATCATACCAGTTGTACACCTCATCACCATCCGTAGGTAAAGAAGGTTCTGCACACAATGCACCTTCACGAGTAATGTCTAAGTCATCAATCTCACAATTGGTAAAGGACATATTATCGACGAATGCTTCAAAAGCATCATCATTGCCAAAACCACCATCGGTTGCCACAAAAACAATTTGATAGTAATCAGAGGTCGTATCCAAACTACCAGGATTGGTCAAAGGATTGAAAGTATAGGTATCAAAACCACCAACACTTTGAACAGGTGTAGCTCCACCTGTTGCTCCCGTCACATTGCCTTCTAAAGCATCTAAAGACTCTAATCTAAATTCAAAGTTACCCAATTGATTAAAGTAAGCTTCCAATGATAAGCTCAATGCACCATAAGAAGCGATACCACCTGGAATAAAAAATTGCTGAACAAAACCTACATAGAAGTAAGGATTACCAGCCGTAGAAGTCAGTTGAATCACAATACCACCATCAACTGGATCATCGGTAATACCCCAGTTTTGTCCACCAAAATCTCCACCAAAACCAAATAAGTTATTTTGGTTGAAATTGGTGCTTTCAACATCATTTTCATATAAAACGGTACAAAGTCCATCGCTATCCAATGGAAAATCAAAACAAGGATTGGGAGCGATATAAGCCGCTGCGTCTGTCAAAGTACACAATACTTCATCAGTAAAAGAAGCTGTTACACTTCCTGCTACTCCTGTAGAAGAAAGGTTGTTTAAAGTTACCGTTTGTGGGCTTCCTGTAATGGGGAAAAACTCACCATTGACGTTCAAGGCTCCACCAGCAGGAGGATCAATATACTCAATTTCCAAAGTTTGCGAGAAAGTATTCGTTGCAGGATTACACTCTGTTTGAGTGACTGCATTGATCGCTGTAATCTCACAGTTAGACTCTGGTACACAAGCAATTAGTTCAGGTTGGTCATAAACGATGGCTATGTCTCCTGCTAAAGGAACGCCTGAGAAATTGGCAAATGCAATGACGATTTGATAGGGTTGGGTTGGATTGAATCCTGTATTGTTGCCCATTGTTAAATTGCCTCCGATAGTCGTCGGTCCTGCACTAGTAATCACCGTATTAAAATCAACCCAAGGACATGGGAAACCTCCACAAAGATTTTCGATACGAAACTCAAAGGTAATCGGATTGGCAGCTAAGTCTACATCGGTTTGTACATCAATATCAATCAATACACATAAGTCTGCAAGATTGGTGAAAGGCAAAGATTCTGTTCCAAAAGTAGAACCAATAAAAAAGCCTTCTGATCCTGCTGTCCCCAATAAGGTATTGAAGTTAGGAACCGAACCATTTAAGTTACCTCCTTGAAAAAAGCCTGGCTCATCTACAAACAATGACTCACTTATGGTTCCTGCTGGACAAGGCGCACAACTAACGGCTGGTGCTGCTGCACAAGCATCAAAAGTGGGTTGGCTGTAATTGATGGTAATATCACCAGATAACGGTGTACCACTAAAGTTAGCAAAAGCGATTACTATTTGATAAGGCTGTGTTGGATCAAATCCTGTATTGTTACCTGCGGATAAAGTACTTCCAACAGTTGTTGGTCCTGTACTCGTTATCGTTGTATTAAAGTCTATCCAAGGACAAGGGAAGCCTCCACAAATATTTTCTAAACGAAATTCAAAGGTGATTGGATTGGCAGCTAAGTCTACATCGGTTTGTACATCAATGTCGATCAACATGCACAGTTCATCAAGGTTGTCAGTCGGTAGTGGATCTAAAGCAAAAATGGCTCCAGTAAAAAAATCATTGCCACCTGTTGCACCAAATAAAGTAGTAGCATCGGCAAAAGATCCGTTGAGTCCTCCACCTGAAAAAGCTCCAGGTACAGCAACAAAGACGGACTCTGAATTGCCAGAAGGACAGCTTGCACATTGGCTCCAAGCTGGACTTATACTAAAAAATAACAGCAGGGAAACAAGGAAAGTTAAGTGTACTGTTTTTAATCTCATAATGGTTTTCTTTTTATAAAATGTTTAGTGTCAAATAGACAATTAAAGCAAATATAGTTAAATTAGCTTTTGAAATACTACAAAACATTAAAAATCACAACATATATTTTTTATTAAAAATTGGCTGTTTTATATACTTTAAAATACTCATTATTAAAAGTTAAACAAAAATATCTGATAGAAGTACAGACCTTTGGAATCTAGCCCCGATAGTAGTGGTATGAATGCGAAAATAGGACATTTTTTAGAAAAATGTCCTATTTGGAGTGTTCATAAGAACGGATAGCGGGACTTGCCATTGCGATGAAAGAGGAACCTTTCGCTCCTAAAAAGAGAAGAAAAAGCAAAAACTTGGTTGTCATAAATTATTTTTCTTTCTTGACAACTTCCCAAAAATTTTGGGTGTCCAATAGACATTTCAAATAAAAAAACTTAAATTAGCACTTTAAAGAATATAGCATTCTATATTTAAAAATTAGCTGTTTTATATACATCCCCCAATTCTATATAAAAGACTAAACAAAATATTTCACGTACTCCCAACACTTATTTTGCTACCTTTCAGATATAAATTCTATGAAAATAAAAATACATTTTCTAACTTCATTCTTATGCCTCTTCTGTTGTGGATTAGCAGCACAAAACATAAAGGTAACAGGTATCGTATCTGATGAATTGGCTGGTTATCCCTTACCTGGTGTCACCATCATCAACCAAGCCAATCAAGGTCAAGGTACAAGCACAGACATTGATGGGAAATACACCCTTGAAGTTCCTCGAAACACGACTTTAGCTTTCTCCTACATTGGCTACCTCACCCAAAAATTTACAATTAAAAATGATACCATCCTCAACGTAGCTCTAGGAGAAGATGTGCAGAAATTTGACGAGGTTGTGGTGGTTGGATATGGTACTCAAAAAAGAAGTGAAATTAATGGAGCTGTTTCTGTTGTGTTATCAGATGACATTTCCAAAACTGCTAACTTACGAGTCGAACAAGCCATACAAGGACGGACTTCTGGTATTCAAATTACCCAAAGTTCGGGTTCTCCAGGAAATGGTCTATCGGTAAGAGTAAGGGGTATCGGAACGCCTTTGAATAGTGATCCTCTTTATATTGTAGATGGTGTTTGGGTTGATGGTATTGATTATTTAAATCCCAATGATATTGAAACCATTAGTGTATTAAAGGATGCAGCTTCAGTCGCCATCTATGGAACATCAGGAGCAAATGGAGTGGTTTTGATCACCACCAAAGAAGGAAAAAAAGGCAAGAAAGGAAGCGTCTCTATTGACTCTTACTACGGTATTCAAAATCCAGCAAAGACCGTAGATTTATTAGATGCAGAACAATATGCCACCCTTTTATTAGAAGCCGATCCCAGCAATTCTTTTGACCTTTTAGATCCATCTATCTATGGTGTAGGAACTGATTGGCAAAATGCTATTTTTGAACAAGCTCCCATGCAAAGTCATCAAGTCTCTGTTTTAGGAAGTAGCGAAAAATCTACTTACGGAGTGATGGGAAGTTATTTTCAACAAGACGGTATTGTCGGTGGAGCCAAATCAGGCTATGAACGCTACACCGCTCGTTTCAAAGGAACCAACGAAGTCAGTAAACGCTTGAAAGTTTTTACCAACGTCAACTTCACAAATTTCACAAGAGACGCTTTACCCGAAAACAGCGAGTTCGCTTCTCCTGTTGCCTTTGCCCTCAACATTGATCCGATTACCAGCATCACCAAAGACGATGGTACGTACGACTTTTCAAGAATTGTAGTAGGAGATGTCAAAAATCCTGTCAATCGAATTGCCGTAACCAACAGTACTTGGACCAACAATCGACTCATTGGAGCCTTAGCAGGTGAACTGGAAATTATCAAAGGGCTCAAATTCAAATCGTCTGGTTCAATGGATTTATCTGATGCTAGAAACTTTGGCTTTTTACCGAGTTATGATTTAGACCCAACAGGCGCATTTGTGCATGAACGAATAGATCAAAATTCTGTGTCTAAAGAATTTCACCGATGGACCAACTTACTCTTAGAAAATACATTAAACTATCAATTCAAAATTGGAGAAGATCACAGCTTTGATTTTTTAGTAGGAAACACCTATCGAGATCGTAAGTACGACTTTACCTTTATCGGTTTAGCCAACCTTCCTTCCAATGACATTGAAGATGCCTATATTACCAATCAAACAGTCAACGAGGACAATATGGACAATCGAGGCATCGCTGAAAATATAACAGAATCTACCCTACTCTCCTATTTTGGACGAGTCAACTACAACTTTTTAGACAAGTATTTTATAGCAGCTTCTTTAAGACGAGATGGTTCTTCCAGATTTGGAGCCAACAATAAATTTGCGACCTTTCCTTCTGTTTCTTTGGGTTGGTTAATGAGCAAGGATATTGACTTCAAAAGTTTTTTCCCTTCTTTAAACTATCTAAAATTACGAGCCAGTTGGGGACAAAATGGAAATGAAGCCAGCTTAGGTGACTATGGCTTTACGACCATCATCAATTCAGTAAACTATGTCTTTGGTGAAGACCAAACCATTGTGGAAGGTGAAGCTCCTACAACTCCTTCCAATTCAGATTTAAAGTGGGAAGTCAGTACCCAAACCAATATAGGGTTTGACGCAGGCTTTTTGGAAGACAAACTCACTTTTGCTGCGGACTTCTTTATCAAAGAAACCAGCGACTTACTCATTCCTGCCAGTATTTTAGCGACAGCAGGTTCAGGTATAAATGCTTCCGACCCTCCTTTCCAAAATGTAGGAACGATGACCAATACAGGTTGGGAGTTTTCCTTAGGTTATAAAACAGGACGAGTCCTTAAAGTAGATATAGGCGGTAACATTTCATTTATCAAAAACGAAGTAACCAGCTTGGGTGACGCTACTGCGCCAATTCCATCAGGGTTCAATCAAGGTTTGGGCGGCAATACTACACGCATGGAAGTTGGACAGCCCTTTGGTTATTTTTATGGTTATCAAACAGACGGTATTTTCCAAAATACTTTTGAGGTTAAAGAGCATGTCAATGAAGATGGCGCACTGCTTCAACCCAATGCCGTTCCCGGTGATTTTCGTTTTACAGACATCAATGGAGATGGTCTGTTGACGGACGCAGACCAAACCAGTTTAGGAAGTCCTTACCCCGATTTTATTTACGGATTCACCAGCACTTTTGAATTCAAAGGTTTCGACCTCAATTTTTTCATACAAGGCTCACAAGGCAATGAGATCGTCAATGCGACCACTCGTTATGATCTTCGAGTTTCCAACTTACAACAAAGACGATGGGATAGATGGACAGAAGAAAATCCTTCTGAAACAGAACCAAGAGTCGGTTTAACAGACATCAATGGCAACTTTAGATTCTCCGATTATTTTGTAGAAGATGGCTCTTTTCTTCGACTCAAAACCTTACAATTGGGCTATACATTACCCACAGCATTAACGAAAAAAGCCTTTATCAACAAAGTGCGTTTCTATGTTTCAGCTCAAAACTTATTCACCTTTACCAGATATACAGGTTTAGATCCAGAGATTGGAAAACGAAACTCTTTTGACAACTCTATTGCTGCCAACTTAGATTATGGAATTGACAGAGGATTGTACCCACAGGCTAAGATATTTATCGGAGGAATTAACTTACAATTCTAAAATGGATATTCAGGATATTTATCCAATCGGCGAAATTCAGAGAATCAATATAGCAGATATTCAAAAACAAGTAGCGTTTAATATTCCACAAGACTATTTAGATTTTATCACCAAACATGGTCTCGGTAATATTTCAGACCTCATCTTATTTTGGCAAGCAAGTCCCGATTTTTTCAAACTCAATTTTGCAGATTATTCGGACATGTGGGATTGGGATGATCCCACACTTTTAGAGAAAGTCACCCATAGTTTATACATTGCCAGCACCATTGATGGCGATAGTATATACATCATTGATGACTCCCAAAAACCGTATGTGATTATGCCCCGACATGGCTTGTATCCGATGACCTTTACCGATTTACAAGCAGTATTAAATCACTACATCCAGTTATACGATTTACAAAATGATTGGTATTTTGATTCTTCTTTCAACCAAAAAATAGAATACTTCCAGACAACTCAACAAGATTTATCAATGTTCAAGAATCAACTCATTGAACAATTTCAACATGACAAAGTTTTTAATATAGACACTCAACCCAAATTTATTTATCAAGAAATAGGCGGTTGGATTTACATAGATCCTATGTATCAAAACACCATTCGCATAAAGTACCAAACCCCATTCACCACCCAAGCAGAAAAATACTTATCAATTATAAACGATTTTATCAAATAGAAACAATTAGTATGAGCTTCCTTTTTTGGAGAGAACGCAAATAGCTTCGTCGTGACAGGTCTCCCCGCTATTCGTTCTTATTGCTGTTGCCTAGTTTTAGATAGCCATCGCAAATACAGCAATACCACTACTATCGGGTCTAGTTGGGTTCGGCTAGAACAGAGCGTTCCAGTAAATAGGGACGAACAATTCAAATCTTGCAGGTTGGGACGACAGGACATAAAGGGACATTGACTTCTTATAATCGACTCAATTTTATCTTTGGTTCAAAAAAAAACGTCCCGTCGTCCCAAAACCACGAAATGAACAGCAAAACGTCCCATCGTCCCCAAACCACGAAACGACCAGTAAAAACAAAAAATAACCCAATGAGATACATCACTTTCATATTTACTTGCATCAGCTTATTATTCTTAGTAAGCTGTGAAGACGAATTAGACAAACTCCCTGTTTTAGGCGAATTAGAAAGCAACTTTTATCAAACAGAAACAGATGCGATCAATGCCATCGCTGCCGCCTATGACCCCTTACAATACAACTATACCAACAGTGTGTATCACTTCCGTTGGTTCTTTGGCGACTTTCCATCTGACGATGCCATCAAAGGCGGTTCAGGAGTCACCGACCAACCTCAATTAGAAGAAATATCAACCTTCTTTGCTACCCCCAATAACATCCATCTCAACGCAGATTGGACGGCAAAATATATGGGCATCTATCGCTGTAATTTGGTATTAGAAAGAGTCCCAGACATTGAAGCAGATGAAATAGATGCAGCTCTTAAAGCAAGGATTTTAGCAGAAGCACGATTTTTGAGAGCCTACTACTACTTTGAGTTAGTGACTATGTATGGAGGCGTACCTTTAGTAGAGGTCTTATTAAGTCCCAACGAGTACAACCAACCCAGAGCCACCGCCCAAGAAATATGGGATTTTATCGAACAAAATTTGTTAGCAGCTATACCAGATTTACCACTTAGGAGCGAATACGGAGCTGACGACTTAGGACGGGCAACGAAAGGAACAGCACAGTCGTTACTAGTAAGAAGCTACGTGTATCAATCCAAATGGTCAGAAGCACAAGAGATGGCTGAAAACGTTGTCAACTCCGGTGAGTACTCTTTGGATGCCAACTACCAAGATATTTTTATCAAAAGTGGTGAAAATGGACCTGGTTCGATCTTTGAAATACAACGTACTCCCTTAGGAGGCGGTTATTGGGGCAATGTCAATGGAGCCAACGAAGGCAATCTTGCCAATGTGTACCAACTTCCAAGAGGTCAATTTGGCGGCTGGGGTTTCAATATTCCCCAACAGGATTTTGTGGATGCCTTTGAACCAGAAGATCCTCGTCTAAAAGCATCTGTCTTTATGGTCGGAGACACTTTGGGAGATAGAGGCATTTTTACCAAAGCAGCCACAGGTTTCGACCACGACTATTATTCAAAAAAATACTTCGTCAATCGCAGCGAACATGAGGAAATCAATATTGGTGATCCTTCCATGAATGGAGAGAGTAATGACCGTATTATTCGATATGCGGATGTCTTGTTGATGCATGCAGAAGCGGCTTATCACAATGGACAAGAAGGAGCAGCGCAGGCTTCTTTGAATATGGTAAGAGCAAGAGCTAGACGAGGAGCTTCTCCTTTTGTATTGCCTGATGTTTATGTAGGTGGGCAGGAATTATTGGATGCCATCTATCGTGAAAGACGAGTCGAATTGGGTTTAGAAGGCATCAGATTTTTTGACTTAGTGAGACAAGGAAGAGCTGGAGAAGTATTGGAGGGTTTCATTGTAGGAAAACATGAAGTATTCCCTATTCCACAACAGCAAATTGATTTGAGTAATGGTACTTTGATACAGAATCCTGGTTATTAGTGAGGACGACGGAACGGATTTGGTTCTTTTCGTGGTTTGGGGGCGATGGGACGTTTTCTTTTTGAATCAAAGACAAATTGAGTCAATTCGATTATAAGAAGTCAACATCCCTTCACGACACATTTGTCCCTTCGTCACAGTCTCTGGCACTATCAAGTACTTTCCTCAACCATCTAGACCCGATAGTAGTGGTATCGCCTTCGTAGAGCAAATTCATGAATTTGCTCTACGAAGGCGATAGGAACGGATAGCGGGGAGACCCGTAACGACGAAGCAACACTCATTCTCTCCTAATAAAAATGGAATAGGATGATAGGATTAAAAGATTAAATAGGATTTCTATTTACAGTAGTTTTTACAAATGAATAATAAATAAACGAATACAAAAAAGACAAAACTTTTTACCATGAAGAAATTTCAGATATTTTTTTTGATGGCTGCCTCTCTATTTATGATGGTAGCGCAAACGTCTTGTAATAAAGACGATGATGATGACGATGATAATACAACAGAAGTAAAATCTCGTTTTACGCCTGTACAAGATTCGGAAGATCCTTTTACCTTCACCTTTAACAATGAATCTCTAAATGCAGACTCTTATGCGTGGGATTTTGGGGATGGAGAAACTTCTACAGAAACGAGTCCAACCCATACGTATGCAGCGGCTGGCGTTTATACAGTAGCGATGACAGCGACAGGAAGTGCGGGTTCTCATACTTCTTCGGAAGAGGTGAATGTAACAGACCCTAGTGTTGCCTCCGAAAGTTTGGCTGGTACGACTTCTAAAACGTGGAAGCTGTTGAGAGATGTCAATGGCGGACAATATCCCATCCAAGTAGGTCCCAACACTTTCACAGAAATTTGGTGGGCATTGGGTGCAAATGATCCATTGGATGCTCGTCCATGTTTGATGGAAGAAGAGTATATTTTCCATGCGGATGGAACCTATGAATATGACTCAAAAGGAATGGTCTATGCAGAGGAAGGTATTTGGCCAGAAGAGTATGATAGTGAATGTGTTGATGAAACAAATGCAACCATTATGACCAGTATTGATGGAGCAGATTTGACTCCTTGGGGTTCTGGTACTTTTACGTATAACTATGATGCTGGAGCGCAAACATTGGCTTTGGTTGGTTTAGGCGCACACGTTGGTTTACCCAAAGTCGGAACAGATAACGAATATTCTGCCCCTCAACCTGCGGTAACTTATAAAGTAGTGAAATTGGTAGATGCAGATGTTGATACCTTGATTGTTCAAACAGACTTGACGAGTGCTGGCGGTTACTGGCAATTTACATTGGTACACTATGACAATCCTGCGGATGAGCCAGAAATTATGGGTTCTGTTCCAACGGTTGGCTTTAGCTTTATGGTCAGTGGTACAGAGGTTTCATTTACCAATAATTCCAACAATGCCACTTCTTATTTTTGGGATTTTGGAGATGGAAATACTTCATCAGAAGAAAATCCTGTACATGTTTATGCAGCAGAAGGAACGTATGAAGTTACGCTCAATGCGACTAACGAAAATGGTAGTAATACGATTACACAAACGGTGATTGTATCTTCTGCAACTTTAACGTATAGTACTTTGACAGGAGATGGTTCTAAAATTTGGCGTTTGAATCCTGCTGCTGGTGCATTGGCTGTCGGTCCTGGTCCTGGAAGCGGTGAATGGTTTGCTACTACAGATGAGGATGTTACGAGTGGAAGACCTTGTATCTTTGATGACGACTATATTTTCAGCAATACAGGAGATTATATTTATGATGCCAAAGGAGATTTATTTGGTGAACCTTATATGGGTATTGATCCTCCTGGTTGTGTAGCCGAAGGTGCTTTACCTGCAGATGCCGCTCCTTGGGGTTCTGGCAATCATACTTTCACTTTTACTGAAGCAAGTGGAGATACGCCTGCTACCTTGACGGTGACAGGAACAGGTGCATTTATTGGTTTATCTAAAGCCTTTAATGGTGGAGAGTATCAATCTCCTCCTCCGACTCCTAATGGTTCTGTTACTTATGAAGTCTTGAGTTATGTCAATGACGGTGCTTCTGAAGTGATGGTCTTGACGGTAGATATTAGTGAGGGAGAAATTGGTGGAGCTTATTGGAGCTTTACTTTACAGGCGCAATAGAATGTGTCTCATTCATTTTATAAAATGAGCGAAATATACATAACAGCAAATAATTTTTAGATTTTGTAAGTCGAAAAGACTTACTTACATTTAGAACCACAAGTCAGAAAGACTTGCGAGAGAAGATGTAATTTCTAATTTTATCAAGATTAATTTAAATGATCGCCACGAATACACGAATTTATGAATAGTGTATTCGTGGCTTTATTTCAAAAACTGTATAGAACCTACAACCATGAAACATTTTTCCATTGTTATCTTCCTACTCTTTTTACTCCAAAATACCTTCGCTCAAACTGAGTGTTTGAACCTTATTTGGTCGGATGAATTTGACTATACAGGTGTTCCCAATCCCGACAATTGGAATTATGATATTGGGGATCATGGTTGGGGCAATAATGAGATTCAAAACTATACCAGTAGTACCAATAATTCTTATGTCGATAATGGCATTTTGACCATTACAGCTACTAAGACAGGAAATAACTGGACTTCGGCCCGTTTGAAATCCAATGGCAAACAAGAATTTCAATACGGTAAATTGGAATTTAGAGCAAAGTTGCCCGAAGGTTCTGGAACGTGGCCTGCTTTGTGGATGTTGGGGGGCAATTTTCCGACGGCTGGATGGCCCAATTGTGGTGAGATTGATATAATGGAACATATCGGACGAGATCCTGGCGTAGTACATGGTTCTTTGCATTCCCCCTCTAGTTATGGAGGTACACAAAACACCTCACAGACTTCTGTTCCAGATTTTGCAGATGCTTTTCACACCTATGCCATTGTGTGGACCGAAGAATTTATCAAGTTTTTTGTCGATGATGTACAGTATTACGTTTATGCCCCTTCCGAACAAGATGATGCCAATTGGCCCTTCAATCAACCTTTTTTCTTTATTATGAATATCGCTATGGGTGGCAACTGGGGAAGTGATCCACAGTATGAAACGGATGGTTTGAAAAATGGTATTGATCCCAACTTGACTTCTGCTACAATGGAAGTGGATTATGTAAGAGTCTATGAATTGAGTGGAACGCCCAAAATTACGGGTGAAAACTTTATCAATGAAAATCAACAAAACCTGACTTACGCTTGCAATGACTTTCCTTCTGTCAATTATAATTGGACGGTTCCTGAAGGCGTAGAAATTGTGTCAGGTCAAGGAACCAATGAAATTAATGTTAATTGGGGAAGCAATGAAGGAACCTTGCGTGTTGATATTGAAGGGACGATTCAATGTGATGAAAACTTTGCAGAGTTAGATGTTTTTTTTTTAGAGAGTCCGACCGGTAATATCTACAGTATAGATGATTTTGAAGACGGCAATCAAGACCGTTGGGATGTTGCTATAACGACTGCCAATTCGATTAGCTTAAATGAAAGCGGTGGTGAGATGGAAGTGACGTATAATATTACCGATATTGGACAATCGCCTCATTTTTATATTGAATTGACCAATCCCATAGATTTTTCACAACACCCTATTTTCAACTTTGACTTAAAAACAACAACCAATACAGCGATGATTGTTTATATGGTCGATGCATTCGGGGTTCAAAGCAATTTATTTCCTTTCTCTGTCCCGATCAATGCAGACGGAACGTATCATCCTATTTCTTTCGATTTCAGTAATAAATGGCGTTCTGATTTCCCCAATATTGGAGCGACAGTAGATAGTTCAAAGATCAAGCGTTTAGAGTTTTATCTAAATGTCGGAAATGGTTCTTTATCTATGGACAATCTCACGATGGAATTCAAAGAGACGACGGATTTAGCCAGCACTACCCTACCCTATCTCAACATTTATCCCAATCCTGCCCAAGATTTCATTTATATCGAAGCCCAAGATTTCAATCAAGTTACCAGTATTGGTTTATACGATTTGACTGGCAAAAAAGTCTATGAAAAGGAAGTCTTCAACCAATCTAAAAAAATCCAAGTAGATGTATCAAATTTGGAAAAAGGCATGTATTTTTTGAGTTGGACGCAAGATGGAGCAAATAGGATTCAGAAAATCGTTATTGAATAATAGTTCACAAATAGAAAAGATTTGCTATCTTTGAAATATTCCCTTTTCTAAAATAAGCAAAAATGTTAGGACTCATCTTACTTTACGCCATTGGAAAATACTTCTATGAATTAGCTGATGAATATCAAAAAAACAAATGGGGTTTTGTTGCATTAGGAATTGCGACCTACTATCTTGCTGCTGTTGTGCTTGGCATATTACTAGGTATTATACTTTCGGCATTAGGTCTACTTGATCTTGAGGAAACCAGCGATCTTCTACTTGATCTAATGATTATACCATTGGGTGTAATATCCGTCTTAGGTCTTTACTACTTCTTAAAAAGACGTTGGGAAAATGAACGAGAAAGTTTAGCCAATAGTGTTGAAAATAGAATAAGTCAGATAGGTCAGGAAGAAGAAGACGATTTGTTTATGTCTAATTGATTTTGAGTTATAAATGCAATTCATATTATATCTTCTTTTTATTTGGAGCGAAAGGTCAGGCGCTTCGTCGCAATAGAAAGTCCCGCTATCCGTTCCTATGAACGCTCTAAAAATGACATTTTTTAGAAAAATGTCATTTTTTCGCATTCATACCACTACTATCGGGGCTATTTGGTTGAGAGCAGAACCGATAGTAAATGAACTTATTTTTACACTCCATTTCCCTTAATACTAAAACTAAACCCATGAACCCAAGTACCACCAAACCATTAATTACAGAATTAGCAGACCAATACTTCGCCAAAGTCATAGAAAACCATCCTGAAATTGTCTATAACATAGACGTTCCTCTTTCCAATATAGGACACAACGATTTTTCTTCTAACAAAGAGAAAGATATTGTCAAATGGCAAAACTTTGAAGATAAAATATACCAACAACTACAAACCATTGATGAAAGCCAACTGATTGAAAAAAAACATAAAATTTCTTACTGGTTATTAAAAGAAAAATTGGAATGTTCCATCGGAAAAAGAATCTGTAAAGAACATCTTTGGGATGTCAATTATTTGTGGGGATGGCAATACCACTGGATGAGAATTGCCAAATTACAACCTGTAGGAACAACTGATTATCAAAATCAAGCGTTAGAACGTTGGGGCAAATTTTCTGAATATGCATTTACAGAAATCGACAATCTAAAACAAGGTATCAAAGAAGGCTATACCATGCCCAAAGAAATTGTCAAATTAGTCATTAATCAATTTCAAGCATTGATAGATTACAAAATAGAAGATTCCCCTTTTATGTCGCCAGCCAATAGAGATACAGATGTGGCATTCTATGCAAAATGGGAACAACTCTTTCTTCAAAAAATAAAACCTAGTCTAATTGCTTACCACCAATTTTTAAAAAATGTCTATCTGGATGCAGCGAGAGTAGAGGTTTCCATTTTAAGTTTGCCCAATGGTGAGCAATGTTATCAAGCGTATATTCGAGCCCGCACCAATACCAATAAATTAGGCAGTGAAATCTATCAAGAAGGTCTGAAAATTGTTGAAGCCAATAAAAAAGAGGTCGTTCAATTAGGCAAAGAACAATACCAAATAGAAGATTTTCTTACCATAATAGAACAGACCAACAATAACGCAAATGGTTTTGAAAATAGTGAGGAGATTTTGACTTTTAATGAAGACTTGATAAAAAGAGCTAGACAAACCTGTCAAGATTGGTTTGAAAAATTGCCCACAGCAGATATACAAATTAAACCATTGGAACCCCATGAACGGGGAGCTGCAAGATATCAATCGGCAACAAAAGATACACCACCTTACTATAGATTTAACCTAAAAAATCCTCAGAATCAACTTAAAAGCATGAATGAAAGAACAGCCATTCATGAAGCATATCCAGGACATCATTTACAAATTGGAATAGAAAAAGAGATAGAAGGACTACATCCTATTACCCAATTAATAAGTTTTATGAGTTATAGAGAAGGTTGGGCTCGATATGCAGAAGGATTGGCCGAAGAAATGGGACTTTACCAAACCAAAGCCGCCCAGATTCTAAGGAGAGCCTGGCCTGCTAGAGGGATGGTTGTCGATCCAGCGATTCACCTCAAATACTGGACAAAAGAACAAGCGATTGCCTTTATGATGGAGGGTGGAATGAATGAAGCAATGGCTTTAATGGGTTATCAAAGAAGCATTGTTGGACCCGCTCAATTGGCTTGTTATGATGTAGGAGGCGAAGAGATAAAAGCACTTAGGAAAATGGTAGAGAATGTATTAGGAGATCAGTTTGATATTAAAGAATTTCATTCAAAAATATTGGAAAATGGAGCCATTCCACTACGTGCCTTGCGCTGGACCATAGAAGAATGGCTAAAAGAAAAAACGAGCTAATACAACTCTTTTATAAGATTTTTAAAGGGACAAAGTAGTGTTAATAAATGAGAGATAAATAATACTCAACATTCTGGGGCGACCCGTCTAAGATTACCATCATTTTACAAGCAAAGAAAAAATGTCTCGCTTCAATCGGATTGCTAACCTAGAACAGAAGAGGCAATCCGATTGATGAAGAGAAAGGAGTCCATTAATATAAATCAATCGGATTGCTGGTTCAATACGGGAAGACCCATCCGATTGAAACGACTTACCCTTTCTTTACTTGTAATAAAGTAATTGGCAAGCTTAAACGGGTAGCCAAAAATCGTACAATATTGACTTTCACTTTCCTTCTTTCAAATCTTGCAGTTCTGCCCATTCCGTCCAGGAACCATCATAAATATTTTTGCTCTTTCTGTAAGCCATTTCACTAGCCATCATCACGATACAAGCCGTTAATCCTGACCCACAACTAAAAACCAAATCCTTTTCATGGAGACCTTTCTCTTCAAAGATTTTTCTTAGCTCTATATCCGTTTTAAACTTACCCTTATCAAGTACTTCTGTATAAGAAATATTAATTGAGTTAGGGATATGTCCACTTTTGAGATGTTTTCTAGGTTCCTTTTCCGTTCCATTAAATCGTCCTGTTGAACGAGCATCAATG
>JAHDBB010000658.1 GCA_020630635.1 Chitinophagales bacterium | reverse complement strand
ATACCTTATCTACTTTTTAGCTATTTTCGGATGCTGTCTAAGCACTTCCGCTCAACAAGTGATGACCAACTTAGGCAACATTGATTACACAGAAATCTATGGCGAAAGCATCGTCTTAAATGATATTTGGGGATACGCTGCTGACGGACGAGAATATGCACTAGTAGGAACCACGATTGGACTTTCCATTGTAGATGTCACCGAACCCACCGACCCGCAAGAACTGTTTTTCATTGATGGACCAGAAAGTACCTGGCGAGACATCAAAACGGCTTTGGGACATGCGTATGTAACCAATGAAACAGCAGGTGGACTTTTGGTCGTAGATTTAACACAATTACCCGATAGCATTAACCATCTTCGTACGACTGTGACTGATTCTCTTTGGAAAGCCCACAATATTTTTATTGATGAATTTAATATTGCATACATCGCTGGTTTTAATAATGTCATTCAAAATGTTCCAACTCCTAATGCAGGCGTAATGATGTTAGATCTCAATGAAGATCCCAAAAATCCTGCTTATATAAATGCTTATACCGAACAGTATGCACATGATGTATATGTACGAGACAACCTTATGTACACTTCCGAAATTTACGAAGGACAATTTGCTATTGTCGATGTTTCAGATAAAATGAATCCTGAAATATTGGGAAGTAAAACAACTCCCAATCTTTTTACCCACAATGCATGGTTATCTGATGACAGCCAATACATTTTTACGACAGATGAAAAAGCCAATTCTTATGTCGCTTCTTATGATATTTCTAATTACAATGAGATTCAAGAGTTGGATCGTATTCAGTCCAGTCCAGGAGAAAATGTGATTCCACATAATGTTCATGTCTATAATGACTTTTTGGTGGTTTCTTATTATCAAGATGGGATTATGGTGATAGATGCCAGTGAACCAGATTTATTGGTAGAGACCGAGTTTTTTGATTCCTCTATTTCTTTTGCAGGATCAGGCTTTGCAGGTTGTTGGGGCGTTTATCCCTTTTTACCATCAGGAACCATCATTGCATCGGATCGTCAAGAGGGTTTAATGGTCTTGAGTGCTACCTATCAACATGCAGGCTATCTTCGAGGAAGTGTGGCGGATAGTCAAACAGGTGAAAGTCTAAGTGATGTAGAAGTGAGTATTTGGGGCGATAGCCAAAGGCGTTATTCTGATATTTTTGGAAACTATAAGATAGGACACATTGCTCCCAACATCAAAACGGTTCGTTTTCAAAAATTAGGTTATGAGACCAAAGATGTTTTTCAAGTGAATTTTGAAGAAGGCGAAACCCAATATATGAATGTTACTTTAGATCCTTTGCCAACCATCAATGTTGCCTTACAAGTAGAAGATGCTAATAATAGTGCATTGTTACCAGATGCTCAAATTCAAATATTCAATGAGGACTTTCAATATATCGGAAAAACAGATGTAAATGGAATCTTTGCCTTAGAGAATATCTTGCCAATGGATTATACGTTGTATGTTGGTAAATGGGGTTATGAAACCAAGTTGATTTCGACCTTACAACTAGCAGAGTCAGGCACACAGACTATCAGTGTGACCCCTCGATATTTTGATGACTTCTTTTTTGATTTCACTTGGCAAAGTCAAAACGAAATAGATCAAGGTAGCT
Source organism: Chitinophagales bacterium (assembly GCA_020630635.1). Classification (GTDB taxonomy): domain Bacteria; phylum Bacteroidota; class Bacteroidia; order Chitinophagales; family UBA2359; genus JAHDBB01. The sequence goes on along the minus strand of JAHDBB010000658.1, from coordinate 1,643 downwards.
GGGCTTGGGGAGATCCTGTCGGTACGGTGAATTTATCAGCAGGAAATACATGCAATCCAGAATTTGATTTGTCTTTTGACAATGGGAATCTTTGCTATGTGACAGGCAATGATACCGAAAGTGTTTTTCCTGGTATTGATCTGACCGCTTTTGATGTGGATGGTATCAATATCCTTCGTTCACCTGTGATGGATTTAAGCAATTATTCAGACCCTTACTTAGCTTTTTACCTTTGGATTTGCAGCAGTAGCGATTCCAATACAGAAGTAAAGGCAAGTGTCAGCAATGGTAATGAAGTGGTGGACTTACAAGTTTGGAGTAGTGTCTCGACTGATGAATGGGAAATCCAAAATTACCGATTAACGGACTTTATTGAATTGACGGAAAATATGACATTTGAACTCACTGCTTCTGATGTGGGAGGCGATGACATATTGGAGGTGGGCATCGACCTTTTCCAAATTAGTGATGATGTGGTTGTGTCACCTGTAGATGTTGGTTTAGAAGAAACAAAAGGTCTAAATGTAAAGACTTACCCCAATCCTTTTGAGGGGGAGAATGTGATTGTTTTGGAAAATGCAATGAATCATCAAGTACGCATTTTTGATGCCATAGGTCGTTTGGTTTTTGAAAAGGAAGTCTTACAAAATCAAGAAAATATCCAATGGGGACAAGATTTGCCGAGTGGTATTTATGTGATTCAAATTGGGAATGAAAAGGAACAAATACATCGTAAAGTGGTGAAGTTTTAGCGTTTTTCGGACTTCATCCTAAAGAATGAAGTAAAGTGTTTTTCGGTTCTTACTTGATCTTCATCCTAAAGAATGAAGTAAAGTGTTTTTGCTTTTTTTAGGAGCGAAAGGTTGATCTTTCATCGTCACAGAAAGTCCCGCTATCCGTTCTTATCACCCTTGTAGAGTAAATTCATGAATTTACTCTACAAGGGTGATATCACTTCTATCGGGGCTAGCTCGTTGCAGTCTCAACTTATAGTAAATGAACCGTTTTAGAATTTTGGAATTAAAGATTAGAATTTAAATCATTCGGGGCTAGTTGGGATGGACAGAGCGTTTATGCTTTGGGAAATTTGACAACTTCGGTTGGTTTGTGCCGAACTTTATAAACTCTTTCAAAGACAAAAAAGTTTTACTCAATTCTTTAGGATTGAGATATACCTTACTCAACCGATGCTTAGAAGTACCGACCACAACCCAATAGCCCCGATAGTAGTGGTATGAATGCACAGGTGTTGGCTGCCTAAAAAATGGCTGCATTCATAAGAACGGATAGCGGGACTTTCTGTAACGACAGCGCAAAAAACCCTTCGCTCCTAAAACTCAAAAAAGCGAGAAACTACAAAAATGTAGCCCTCGCTTTATGCTCCCAGCATTTTTTAATTGCTTAATATATTTTTACAAACTTCTGGGTTGTAATAGTTGTGCCATCAAAAACACTCAATATATAGGTTCCAGAAGCTAAGTCTTCAAGAGAAATGCTTGTTTGTATTGAGTTGTTGATATTCATTTCTTTGATAACTCGCCCTGTATAATCCGTAATTTGTAACTGAATTAGCTCATTTGTTATTTGAGCAAATGAGATATTTATTTGATCTTGTGCTGGATTAGGATATAAACGAAAATCTA
>JAHDBB010000043.1 GCA_020630635.1 Chitinophagales bacterium | reverse complement strand
AAATTCTTTGAAGACGGACACACCTCCGCCGAACTCGCCAAATTAGAAGGCAACTCTTACGTTTGGATGGTTTTCATTTACGGCTCGGCTGCCTTTCTTATCCCCTTTTACTACAAGCTTATCAAACGCTTCCCTTTATTAGCGAGACTTGTTTTATATGCTTTAGGTATTTTTCTCATCGAATACATTGCAGGTTTCATCTTAGACATCACCACAGGACAATGCCCTTGGCACTACACCAATCGTTGGAATATTTCAGGTTATATCCGTTTAGATTATACCCCATTTTGGATGGTCTTCGGCTTTATTCTAGAAAAAGTATCCCTCTTTTTAAATGATGTATTAAAAGATAAATAACACTGCATTTATTCCAAGTGTTTCAAGTATTGATTCAAGGTAACAAACGTATCTCTATAGGCAAACACATGTTTCAAACAAGCGTCTAAGTATTCATCATTGACATAAAAACCAAACCCGTCATCATCCACGTCTCGGATAAATAAAAAGGCTTCTCGTATAAAATCATCACGAATAAACGCAGCATCTTCTAAAAGTTGATCATATAAAATATCATCGCTACTCAAAAACAAAAACTCTGATTCTCTAAAGGCACTCAAATCATATAAACGCAAAATCTCTAGAACATCGGCATCATAAATAATCTGTCCAACTAAATCTACTACATCCGATTTTTTATCCAAAATATAATTCGCAATGATTTCACTTTCTTGTTTTTCAATCCCTTGATCCATCAAATATTGATAACAATTATTTCTGCTTTCTCGTTCCCACATATCTGGACCATTGCCTTCTCTTTCCGAATCATGAAAAGAGATCGCCATTCGCACCGCAAAGTCATCTACTTCAACTTTTAGATTTGAACGATAAAACTGTGACATCGCTTCTGCCAAGATAATGCTTCTTGTCAAGTATTTTCGCCCATGTATCCCCACAAAATCAAAGGTAAGTTCATGTCGCTCATAAATTGGTAAAACGGTATCAGCAAAAACTTCTTTAAAGTCATTCCAAGATTGCATAATGAGTTAATTGATAAGTTTATACAAAAGCATTTTCCCCTTTCGCCTCACTACTATCAAAAACCCGTATCGCCACTACCTCCGCCTCTGCCGTCTTCACTCCTTTTGAAAAAATAGAACAAGTCAACACCGTTTTTCGATTTTTAACTTCCGTAACTTTGGCTCTCAATTCTACAGGATGTTCATTAGAAGTCGGCTTCAAATATTTGATGGTCAAAGTTCCTGTTGCATACCGATATTCAGGCAAGCTCTCCAATCCTCGATTTTCCAATTGGTAAGCGTGCGCCATTGCGGTACACATACAATGACAATCGACCAAAGTAGCCATCACTCCCCCATTCAATAACTTTGCCCATCCATGATATTTTTCCCGTGATTCCCAAATACAAACACTTTCCTCTCCTTCCCAAAAGCTTTTGATTTGCAAGCCATCGGGATTATGAATGCCACAACCATAACAGACATTTTCGGGCATATAATTTTGAAAGTACTCTTTTTGATTTTCCATATTTTTTAAAATTTGTGAACCACGAACATACGAAAAAATCTTAACTTTCATCAATCCGATTTTAAGAAAGGTATTTTATATTTGTATCAAACAATCAATCAAGACCAATGGAAATTATATTTGAACATTCTCCCAGAATTTTTGGTATTCTAAGTATTCGCTATCTCCTTTTGGCAGGGATTCCATTTATCATTCTGTACCTCCTTTTTCCCAACAATTTTCTTCGAGCAAAGATTCAAAAAAAGGTAGCTAAACAAAAAGATTTTTTACGAGAAGTGGGTCACTCCCTTGTGACGATGGGCATATTTGCGTTGATTAGTGTATTAATTATCAAATCTCCATTGCGAGAATATACCCAAGTTTATTCAGATATTCATGCATTTCCTTTATGGTGGATTCCGTTAAGTCTTTTCATTGGACTGTTTATTCATGACACTTATTTTTACTGGATGCATCGTTTGATTCATCATAAAAAATTATACAAACATGTGCATTTAGTTCATCACAAATCAACCAATCCCACCCCTTTAGCAGCCTATTCTTTCCACTTTTTAGAGGCAATTTTAGAAAACGGCATTTTACCCATTCTCATCTTCCTAATACCCATGCATAAATCTATGATTTTGGTATTTTTCACCATCTCATTTATCATAAACGCTTATGGTCATTTAGGCTATGAAATTGCCCCCAAATGGTTGCGAAAAACCTTTTTATTTGAGTGCATTACCACCTCTGTTCACCACAATTTACATCATAGTCAATTCAAAGGCAACTATGGCTTATATTTCCGCTTTTGGGACCGACTTTTAGGCACAGAAAACCCCAAATATGTCGAAATGTATGATAAAATTCAAGCACAAAGATTTCATAAAAAAGAAGAAGTATCACCTATAAATGCAACTATTTAACAAAATCCATTTCATTCCTATTTCAAAGTTTCTGATTTTTAGGAGCGAAAGATTTAGTGCTTCGTCGTTACAGAAAGTCCCGCTATCCGTTCTCATCACCGCAGCCAAGCTCTACCGCAAGTCTTTTTTACTTGTGGTGCCAAGCCAATGCGGTGATACCACTACTATCGGGGCTAGTTGGTTGAGGTTCCAACCCATGGAACCATTTTCTGTTACCCGTCTAAATTTGCCACGATTATTGCTCCATTTTACAATCAAACAAAAAATGTCTCTTGCTTCAATCAAATTGCTACCCACGCAAAGTAGAGGCAATCCGATTGATAAAGAGAAAGGAGTCCTGTAATATAAATCAATCGGATTGCACCCTTCACTACTTGGTTAGCAATCCGATTGAAACGACTTACCCTTTCTTTAGGTATAGACAAACCCCTTGTAGGAACAGATAGCATCTGTTCTCACATATATACATAAAGGCATTTTAATTTTAGATTTTTCAAAAGTCCACCTTACTCCTCAATTTCACTCAATCCCGCAAGTCTTTTTGACTTGTGGTTCTAAATGCAAGTAAGTCTTTTCGACTTACGGAATCTAAAAATAGTTTGCCGTTATGTATAAACCACAAAAACTTATAGAAAATCCTATTTTCCACCAGCCATAAAATAAAAAAACCCTCTATCGCTACAAGCAATAGAGAGTTTACGCAAAATCTGGTCTATTATATATGATGTATCTAAAGAGTATTTTATCCTAAGGTCCCCAACTGGGACATGATAAGAATAACCAACACCATCCAAAACCACCAGGTCTTCAAAGGAAAAGAAAAACCATTTTGGATAGTTGGAGTATTATCCTTAAAATCTATTTTTATATAAACTCGCTTTTTCATAATATGTTAGGTTTTACACCTTTGTATTTGTGTCTGTACTGATTTACTCAAACTGATAACACAAAGTTAAGGCAAAAACCCTGTTTAAATTTCAAAATCAACACCAATTTCTTACATACCCAAATTATCTTTTTTATTAAAAATTGTGAAAAAAAACTCTTCATCCTATAAAGGATGAAGAGCTTACTGACATACTAAATTTCTCCCAAGATGTCTTTTTATAGGTTTTTGTGATTTTTTGAGCTAGTAAATAGCTTAATCAATCACTCAATTCAATTCACTAAGATAAACTTTTAATAAGTTTGATTTTGTTGGGATAATTCATAAAAAAATAGGTTTAGTGGCTAAAAAAATGGGATTAGTAGTATTTAAGTGGTAATTTGTTTAATTGGTTAATAATTATACAGCAAATATACAGGCATCTTAAGATTTTTCCTCGTACATTTTTTTGTATTTATGGAGCAAAAAAGTCCATACATTATCAAATCAACATTGATTATCAATACTTTAAGTCACTAAAACTCCTTAATCTAAAAACGTAGTATCCACATTTCGACAAAATCACCATTGGGCAATGGCAGATTCTACCCCTATTTTAATGGCATCAAAGACCTGATTTTTCTTGAGTTCAGGGATCATTTTTTCCTCAATGATCTGTTTACAGACCTCATCTGTCAATTCACTTTCCGTACTCAATCCAGTACTCATACGCACTTCCTTTCGATTTTGACATAGAACAAAAAGCAAACCATTATCTTTTTCTTTTTTACCAATTCCCCATTCATTGAATAGATCATTGCTATAATCTGATAAGCTTTTATACGGTTCAATAGAAGAAGTCGTCACAATAGCGATTTCTTTGGAAGTTTTTTCTTCGTAAGCCTTGACTATTTCTTGCAATTTGCCAACTTGATCACCTGTCAATATGCCCTCAAAATCGTTAATCCATCCCAGAGGCTTAGGAAATAGAGAGTTTCGAGTGGGTTCAGAGGCTTCTTGAGTAGCTCTTTCGCCCTCTGGTGCCCTTTCAGCTTGACCTACTTGGGCATTCTCTACTGTTTCCACTTTCAAAGCAGTAGTTTTTTGAGTATCTTCCCCACCAGCACAAGAAACCAAAGAAAAAATGAGACAAAAAAGGATAATTTTTTTCATAAATCCAGTAAAATTGAACAAGGAAATTAAATTTTATCTTTTTTAGGGATAAATTTACAGAATTATTAACAAAGTAAAATATATTTTTTTAAAATACAACAAAAGACATGAAAATCAAGCACTCCGAATTTATTGGTAGTTTTGTAGAAATGGCACAGTGTCCGACTCCCAATAAACCCGAATATGCCTTTATTGGACGTTCCAATGTAGGTAAATCTTCGCTTATCAATATGCTGACAGGACGCAAAAAACTGGCAAAGGTGTCGAATACGCCAGGTAAAACGCAAACCATTAACCACTTCTTAATCAATGAAGTATGGTATTTAGTCGATCTTCCTGGTTATGGATATGCCAAAGTTTCTAAGACTTCTCGACGTAAATGGATAAAATTTATCAAAGATTACTTGGAAAAACGCCCTAATCTGATGTGTGTCTTTTTATTGATTGACTCCCGAATTCCTCCTCAAAAGATTGACTTAGAATTTGCCAATTGGTTGGGAGAATTGCGGATTCCTTTTATAATTGTGTATACGAAAGCTGACAAGAATAAAGCCCATGTTTTGAAGGGAAATATCCAGAATTTTGAAAAAGCGATGCTGGAATCTTGGGAAAACTTACCTCAAAGCTTTGTTACGTCTTCTTCTACACAACAAGGAAAAGATACTCTTCTTGAATTTATTGACGCAATCAATGATAAATTTGTACCTTTGTAATAGGTCGATGGTTGTTTTCGGTTCTTTTCGTGCTTGGGGACGATGGGACGTTTTAACAAGGGACGGAAAGGGACGTTTTAGGTGCTTTAGGGACGATGGGACGTTTTAGGTTCTTTTCGTGCTTTAGGGACGATGGGACGTTTTAGGTTCTTTTCGTTCTTTGGGGACGATGGGACGTTTTAGGTTCTTTTCGTGCTTTAGGGACGAGGGGACGTTTTAGGTTCATTACTTGGTTTTGGGACGATGGGACGTTTTGGGTTCATTACTTGGTTTTGGGATGAGGGGACGCTTTATTTTTTATCAAAGACAAATTAATTCGATGTTAAACATAACGTCCCTTCACGTCACATCGTCCCAACATGCAGAATTTGAACAGTTCGTCCCATCGCTTTCTGCCACTAAGAAGTACTTTCCTCAACCAACTAGACCCGATAGTAGTGGTATTCGTGTAGAAGCGTTGGCTTAGAAAAACGTTGGCGACACGAATGAGAACGGATAGCGGGGAGACCTGTCACGATGAAAGAGTAATAACCGTTCTCTCCTACAAAAAAAATTAAAATAATCTAACTTATATCGTTATGAAAAAGTATATTTATCTTGGCTTGTTGATGGTATTGACCATTGGATTGAGCTTTACGACACAAGCCCAAAATCAACGCACATTGGCTTCGCAAAAACCCACTTCGTCGATGAATAAACTCTCATCTAATGCAGTGCAAAATAGTCAGGCGAATATGAAAATGAATCGGGCAAATACGAGAAATCAGGCTCGTCAGAATTCGGCTCAAACAGGTTATAAGGAAGGGAAGGATGGCAAAATGGCTGCGAAGTCGTCTTACCATGATTATGAATTGTTTGCTGGTAATACGGAAAAAGATCCTGTAAGTGTCATCAATTTGTATGATCGAACCATGGCAAAAGTTGCAACTATTAGCTTTTATAAGGATGGCGTGCCTTTGAAAGATGCGAACTTTGATAAAGAAGAAAAATTGACAAATCTTCATTATTCGATGAGCATGTTTGACCATTTTAAAGATATTTTGGAAAATGGAAAAACGCTTGAGGTGGAAGTTAATCCTAAAACGGGTGAGGCTTGTGTGAAAACGTCTGCGAAGGAAAGTAGAGGCGGGAATAGTCGAGGTATTAATCGTGGTTCTCGTGCAGGTGGTCCAACGGTTCCTTCTTCTAAGATGAATCGTAATGTGCAGAAAGGGGCAGTGCAGAAAATTGAGCGGAACTAGTAGTCTGGTTTTAAAATTGAAAAAATGGGAAGGGCAAGTCTTGATGGGCTTGTCCTTTTTTTATGTCCTTTTGTTTATTTTTTCCGCAGTTTCCTTGTCCAAAATCCCTTTGAACTGTTCCATCGTCACAACAGGCTTAGTCTCTTGTGGTTCTGTTATCTCATCCACAGGATATAACAAGACTTCTAACTTTCTTCCTACATATTCATCAGGGATAGAAAATTGTACTTGGGTTTTGTTAGGTGTTATGGTTGTTTTTAGCATATCTATGATTTTAAATTATTTAGAAGTATCTTCAAATTGAATGCGCTGATAAATATCTTGTAAGGACAACAAACAATTGATAGATAATAACTCAATTGAGTTTGCTAAGTCAGTAACTAAATGATGCCTCCACAAATTATTTTTAGCATCTTGTAAATACCAAGTCTCTATTTGTGCTTTGTCTTGTGAAACTAAAACATATTCTTTGAAAGATGGAAGCGTACAATAAGCATGAAACTTATCGCCTCTATCATAGGCTTCTGTTGACTTTGATAAAACTTCTACGAGCAACATAGGATTGAGTATGGTATCTTGTCGATTTTCATAAAACTGTGGTGCTTCACAAAGGACTGTTATATCTGGATAAACGGATTTATCTAAGGTTTCAATATACGTTTTTTGGTCGCTATTGAGAACCAGACAGTTTTTATCTTGGGCATTGATGCAATTACCAATAAGTCGAATGATATTGGCAGCTATCAGATTGTGGTTTAATTTTGCTCCTGACATCTCTATAATTTTTCCTTGATGAAATTCATGTTTGATTGCTGATTGTTCTTCAAATATCAAAAATTCATTGAAGGAAAGTTTTTTGGAAATAAGGGTCATTGATTCTGTTTTTTGATAGGAAAGATAAAGGTTTTTTGATTTTATAACAAATAAAAAAGCGAGCAACTCCCGCTACTCGCTTTTACACTTAACAAATTTCTAAAGGAACAGATGAAATCTATTCTTATAAGGACTTTTTTATCATTACTTATCCGACTTAATTCGTTGAGTTTCGGACTCTAAACCTGTCTTTCTATTGCGATTTTTGACCTTCTCATTTCCAAACAAATAGGAGAAGTTTACTTTAAAACGTCTGCTGTCCCAACCACCCCACATATTCATATACATACCACCTAATTCAGTCGTTCCATTCCATTCTTGGGTTCTGAAAATATCACTAATCGCTAATTTGATATTGCCTCTTTCCTTTAATATTTTCTTTTGGATTCCAGCATCCATTGCCCACATTGCTTCCGTCGCAAAGTTGCCTTCCCAAATTGAAGGGGATGAATACCAACCTGAGACTTCTAAGGATATATCATAAGGTAATCTAAAAGTGTGTTGACTATATACATTTATGGCTTTGGCTTCTATATCTACATTACCGTTTTCATACATTGCTTGATTGTGTAAGTAGTAGGCTGTAAAGCTCTGGAAGGAACTCCACCACTTAGTAATAGGAACAGGTGCGCTAATATTCAAACTATAAAAATCTTGTTCTGCAATATTGAGCCAAGTAATAAATGTAGCTTGTTCATTGTTCATATCAGGGGCTAAAATACGAGCGATGACATCATTGGTTTTACTGTAACTTAAAGTAGTATTTAGCATATATTTAAAAGAGTGTCGTATCTCAAATTTGTTGGTATATTCTGGATTCAAAAAAGCATTTCCTTGTTCTGATGTAAGTGCGTCTAATTTTTCTTCAAAAGGATTCAAGTCTTCATAATTGGGTCGGTTGATTCTTCGGCTGTAACTTGCTTGAAAGTTGTGGTTGTCATTGAGTGCGTAGGACAAACTTAACGATGGAAAAAAGTCTGTATAAGAACGTTTGACATTTTCATCATTGACGGGTTTATAAGCCGTTAAGTCGCCTTCCGATTGTGTTTGTTCTACTCTTAATCCTGCTTGATAAGAAACCTTTTTGACCTTACCTGAATAGTTGGCATAAATTGCATTTACTTGTTCCGTATAGACAAAGTTGTTGCTTCGGTCTTCGTCTAAAAATTGAGCATCTTCTACGACATTATAAAAGTCAAAAGTATTGTCTGTTACGATGTTGGTTACTTTTACACCTGTTCCAAATTGTCCATTGAATAAGGGCGTTTCATAGTCGGCTTTAACACTGGCTATATCAATATTGGTGGGAGTTTCGGTTGCAAAATTGATCTCGCTTAGCTTGATTGTTTTCGTAGAATTCATATAAGCGTTGGGTTGCATACCGCTATTGGTATAACGATAAATACCATAATCTAAATCTACATTCAATTTGGTTCCTTCCCCAATATTGAATACATAATTCAAATTGGTATTGAGGTTTTTTCCTGTTCCTACCGAGTTGCTTTGTGCCACCAATACACTATCTGTTCCTGCTATATCCAAAGTCGAAAGGAAAGTATTGTTTTCACTTTCAAATGAGTTTTCTTCTGTAAATCCGTTGACCAAAAAACCTACGGTATGTTTATCATTAAGATAAAAGTCTGTTCCAAATTTGGCACTGTGTCCTTCCCAATAATTGAACATGTTCATCTCACTATCAAAACCCAATCCTGCTTGCTCTTTATGAAAGTTGATATAGTTTTGACTGATGCCATCAAAGTAGGTATAAGAACCAAAAGTATTGATTTTTTTATTTCGATAATTCCCTGTAATCGTTCCATTATATTGGGCATTTTGTCCGATTGAATAATTCAAATTGAGGTTGGCATTTGCACCTAAACGACTATCTTTTTTCATCCGAATGTTGACAATGCCTGCGTTTCCTTCTGCATCATATTTTGCGGAAGGATTGGTGATGATTTCGATGGCATCAATTTGATCAGATTGAAGCGTCTTTAAAAAAGTAGCAAGATCATTTCCACTCAATGGACTGGGTTTTCCATCAATGTAAACTTGTACACCACTCTTTCCTAAAAGCGTCACGTTTTCATTATTATCAATCACTACGCCTGGTGATTTCCTCAATAAACTCAAAGCGTTTTCTCCTGTTGCGTTTATCGTTTTATCGACATTCATCACCATCTTATCTGGTTTCATTTCTAAGATGGGTCTTTGGGCAACAACGGTCACTTCTCCCAACTCTGCATTTAGGGGTTGCAAAGTGATGGTTTCAAAAGTTTTCTCTGATGTATTTAGGGCAAAATTTGGGGAAAGGTAGGGCGCAAATCCGACATAGCTCACTTGTAAATAATATTGGTCGAAGGGTACATTTAATAATTGAAAATCTCCGTTTTCATCGGTAATTCCTCCTTTGACCATACTGCTGTCTTTGGCTGAATGCAAGACAACATTGGCATATAAAGCAGCTTGATTTTCTGCGTCTAAAACATTTCCTTTGATGCTTCCTTGTGCTTGTGCAAGATTGTAAAAAGAGAAGAGGCACACTAATAGGGTTAGTGCTTGTTTCATGGTAAATGGTTTTGTGTGTTGTAAAAAGAACTTTATCTTAAAGACTTTGGGCGTTTAATTGCCGTTGGAATATTTAACAGTTTTTAAGATAAAATAATTCATTTTAAGGAATTTGGGAATAAAGTTTTTTGTTCCCTTACATCCACAAGACGAGTGAGAAAGAAAAATGTTACAGAGGAAAATATTTTTTCAATGGTGAATTATGAATGGTGAGTTATAAAGACTTGATTTCTTTTTTTTGGAGAGAACGGATATAGCTTCGTTGTAATGGGTCTCCCTGCTATCCGTTCTTATGCTAAAGCTTCGCAAAACCTTTTAGCCTAGCGTCTTTAGCATACCACTACTATCAGGTCTAGATCGTTGAGGAAAGGACTTCTTAGTACCAGTTTTAAAATCTATAATTTTTCAAGGGATTCATTTACTATAGGGAGAGACTGTGCCAAATAGCCCCGATAGAAGTGGTATCCCCTTTGTAGAGCAAATTCATGAATTTGCTCTACAAAGGGGATGAGAACGGATAGCGGGACTTTCCTATACGATGAAAAAATATCCGTTCGCTCCAAAGAATCAATATGATCCAGCCTATAAAAGACAAAAGGCATTACCTTCCAATTGAAAGTAATGCCGATTTCTTGAGTTTGTATGAATTGGAATGACTACAAACTATTAAAATTATCACTTTATTTTACGATAAAAACGCAAATAAGTTTTTATCTAATTTGAGTCTAAACCACTTTGTTGGCACAAGATGAGCTGGCAAAGGCATCTGGCTTGGCTTTGAACGCAAAACCCATCCCTAAGATGTAGCCGACCGCCTCATTTAAAGCGGCATTTGACTTAAATTGTGGATTGGTATTGATGTCTGCGTGAATCTCCATATCCACGTTATACGTATCAAAAAGCTCACATAGACTATACGCAATTTCAATAGATTTGCCCACTTCTAAAAGCATACGCTCCTTGATAGAAAAGCGTTGTTCTTGTTTATCATTTTGAATAAACATAAAACCGCCTTTTCCTTCTCGTAAAAAGACGATGACTGTTGCAAATTCTACCACCTTTCCACGAACTTGAGAGTCTGTACCAATGTAAACTTTTAGGTTATATCCATTGGCTCTTTCACGAATGATGGCATTTTTTACAGCCTCTTTGATAGGAACTTCAATGCGTTCCCCGTTAAATCTTCTCCAGTACATGATATTGGATTTTAAATATTGACCTCATTGTCAATATACTATATAATCGTTAAAATACGGTAAAAAGTTCCCATTTATATTTACGAAACATTAATGTTTGATAAAAAGCAGGTAAATAGCAAAGATTTCAAAGAGGAAAAAGCGAGTATTTTGGCATAATTCAAGGAAAATTTGTATATTTGCGCCTCATTTTATTAAAACAAGAAATACAGTCATGAAACAAGGAATACATCCTGAAAATTATAGAACCGTTGTTTTTAAAGATTTCTCTTGTGGAGAATCTTTTTTAGGCAAATCTACTGCTGATACCAAAGAAACAATTACTTGGGAAGATGGCAATGAATATCCTTTAATCAAATTGGAGATTTCTAATATGTCTCATCCTTTCTTTACAGGTAAAATGAAATTTGTGGATACAGCAGGTCGTATTGAGAAATTTAATAAGAAATACGGTAAGAAAAAGTAACTGAACTTTTCAGAAAACAAAGAAACTAAAACATAAAGCTCTACCTTTGGTGGGGCTTTTTTTATTGATTCATCAAGATACTATTATGAATACCGTCCTCTTCGATGATGTGAGCTGGCATCAACTCAAACCGCTTACTTTTACTCGCCCTATTGCTAAATTACGAGTGGGTATTGATACCATTCAGGAAAAATGGCAAGATGCCTTAGATGTTCCAATCGAACAAATTAGCTTTTATACGCAAGATTATCTAAGTAAAAAATATCCTGCACAACTCCAAGAAGACAATCTCTTTGTCAATGCTTCCGTTTTTCCCAATGAAGCCCTAATTGCTGAAATTAAGAGTCTCAAACCTCAAGAATATTTGATAAAGGATGAGACCATTATTGCTTTTAGAAAACAGGGTAAAATATTGGAAAAAGGGCTTTTTGATCTTAGAGGTCAAAAAACATTAAAAACCCAAAATGACTTTGTTAAACTTAATCATGTTTGGGATATTTTTCGACTCAATGAGCAGGCGATCAAAGATGATTTTAAGCGTTTGACAAAGGGTAAAACTTCTCAAAGCCTCCACGAGAGCAACATAGTTATTGGTGATCCCAATGATTTATTTTTAGAGGAAGGAAGTTCAGCTTATGCCTCGACTTTTAATACGATGGATGGACCTATTTACATTGGAAAAAATGCAAAGGTGTTAGAAGGCGGTAACTTTAAAGGATCATTGGCGATTTGTGAAAATGCAGTAACGAAGATGGCTGCTAAAATTTATAAAGGCACAACGTTGGGTCCGTATGCAAAGGTAGGTGGTGAATTAAGTAATGTGGTGATTCAAGGATACAGCAACAAAGGACATGATGGTTATTTGGGCAATGCAGTTATTGGCGAGTGGTGTAACTTGGGTGCAGATACCAACTGTTCCAATCTCAAAAATAATTATGGTGAGATCAAAGTATGGTCGTATCCCCAAAATGATTTTGTCAAAAGTGGCTTGCAATTTTGTGGGTTATTGATGGGCGATCATTCCAAATCTGCGATCAATACCATGTTTAATACTGGCACAATTGTCGGAGTAGCAGCCAATATTTTTGGGGCAGGATTTCCACCCAAGCACATACCTTCCTTTAGCTGGGGTGGGTACAAAGACAGCCCCACTTACCAACTAGACAAGGCTTTTGAAACGGCAGAACGTGTGATGAAACGCCGTGAGAAGGTTTTAAGCGATGAGGACAAGGAAATATTACAATATCTCTTCCATGAGTCAAGTGTTTATAGAAGTTAGAAAATATTTTTAGTTAGTAGTTTGTCAGTCCATAGTCAATGACCAATCGTTTTTGATAGACGATGACGATGGAACTTTTCGGTTCATTTTGTGATTTTTAGGAGCGAAAGGTTCGGTGCTTCGTCGTATTATAAAGTCCCGCTATCCGCTCTTATAAATGCGCCAACGTTTTAGGTAGCCAACGCATTGCATTTATACCGCTACTATCGGGGCTAAACTTTCATGGTCAGAACCTATAGTTACTAAATCAAACACCAGTTGTCACTCGCCACTTGTCACCAATCACTCGCCACTTATCACTCATCCCTATTTACCAAACTTCATTCCCAAAGACTTTAGATTGTCTTCCTTAATTCCTTTCAAATAATAACTGGTCAAGCTATCTACTTCCAAACTAAAGTCAAGCCCCATTTTTTCATTGATTATTTGATACGTTCCTATATTTCCAAACGGATTGGGCTTTCCATTTATTTGCAAATCTTTGTTAATGGTCGCTGCTTTTGTCAAACTATCTAGATTGGCTGCAACTCGATAGGCAAAATAGTATCCACATTCTTTGGCTTTAAAATCGCCTCCACAACTGACCTTTCCTCCAGCTTTTGCCGTCTGATATCTTTGTTGAAAATGCTGTATATTTTGAGTACATTGTTGAATAGTTGCTTGACTACTTAGATGGTGTTTTGTTGAATTGGTTTGTTGACTTCCCATCTGACACGCACTAAAACTCAAAAATATAAGCAGAAGCATTATATAGTTTTTCATAATCTTATGAAACGTATTTTAGGTGGAAAAGTTACAGCCTAGTAAAGTAACAGAAACAAAGTATTCCCAATCTTTATAATAAAACCCTTTTTTTCACCGTTAAAATTTTATGTCCTTTCTCACCAAAATATCATTCAAAAAATGGAGTAAAGTCACATTGCTATTTTGCTTATTAAGCATTCTTATTTTCGCTGTGCTAAACATCATTTATCCCTTAAAAGTCAACATTGAGTATTCAACTATTATAACGGACAAAAATGATAAGGTCTTACATACTTTTTTGACTTCGGACGATAAGTGGCGCATGAAAACAGAACTTTCCGAGATTTCGGATCAACTCAAAGAAGCCATCATTTTCAAGGAGGACAAATATTTTTATCAACACTTTGGGGTCAACCCTATTGCGTTGGGAAGGGCTGTATTCAATAATGTGGTCTATGGCAAAAGAACTTCTGGTGCTTCAACGATTACCATGCAGGTTGCTCGTTTATTAAATCCTAAAGAAAGAACCTACTGGCATAAGCTAGTCGAAATGTTTCGAGCTACGCAGTTGGAGTGGCAATATTCTAAGGATGAGATTTTACAGCTTTACCTCAATTTAGTGCCTTACGGCAGTAATTTGGAAGGGGTCAAGTCGGCTTCGATTTTATATTTTGAAAAGTCGCCTCAACATTTGAGCTTGGCAGAAATTACGTGTTTGGCAGTGATTCCTAATCGACCTACTTCTTTGCGTTTAGGAAGAAACAATGAATTGATCAAAAAGGTTCGCAACAAGTGGTTGAAACGGTTTGAAAGAGAACGGGTTTTCCCCAACAATATCGTTGAGGATGCTTTGACGGAGCCTTTAGAAGTCGAGCGTCATGACAGTCCTAAATATGCTCCCCATTTTTGTTATCGAATGAAAAGGACTTATCCGCATTTAGACATTATTAAAACCAACTTGGATTTTGAGAAACAAACAGTGATACAAGAACTTACGAAAAACCATGTCGAAAGTCTAAAAGGTTTTGAGATTCAAAATGGAGCTGTTTTAGTTATCAATAATCAAACAATGGAAGTCGAGGCTTATATTGGATCGGCTGATTTTAATAATAAAAACGATGGTGGTCAAGTCGATGGGATTCGTTCTGTGCGTTCGCCTGGAAGCACGTTAAAGCCCTTGATTTATGCCAAGAGTTTTGATTTGGGTTTATTGACACCTAAGTCGATGGTACAAGATGTCCCACTCAACTATGATGGATATGCTCCTCAAAATTTCGATAAGCAATTTAATGGAAAGGTGACTGCTGAATATGCCCTCGCTCAATCGTTGAATATTCCTGCCGTTTGGTTGCTCTATAAAATACGTCCTAAGCGTTTGATTTCAACTTTAAAACAAGCTCGTTTTAAGCAGATTTTAGCAGACCAAAATAAGTTGGGTTTGTCTTTAGCCTTGGGCGGTTGTGGCGTTAGTTTGGAAGAAATGTGTGGCTTATATTCGAGCTTTGCCAATCAAGGCATTTATACCTCTCCCCTATTTTTAAAGTCAGATAGTTTGAGTCAAAAACAGGCATTGATTACGCCTCAATCGACCTTTTTGATGACGGATATATTGACGCAGGTAGAACGTCCTGACTTACCGATTGTGTTTGCCGAAAGGGCTGGTTTGCCTCGCATCGCTTGGAAAACGGGGACTTCTTATGGAAGACGGGATGCTTGGAGTATTGGCTATAATGAAAAATATACCATCGGTGTTTGGGTCGGGAATTTTTCGGGTCAAGGCGTTCCTGAATTGACGGGCGCATCTATGGCAGCTCCTTTGTTGTTTGAGATTTTCACTTACATTGATCGACAGACGAAGACGAATTGGAATATTGAACCTGAAGGGCTGGATTATCGGTGGGTTTGTTCGCAATCGGGACAGGTTCCAGAGGATTTTTGTGAGCATAAAATTTTGGATACGTTTATACCTACGATTTCTAATAATCGGAAGTGTACACACTTGAAATATATGTGGGTGTCGGAGGATGAAAAAATCTCTTACTGTACGGAGTGTTTGCCTTCTCAAAATTATCAAAAGAAGTTGTATGATAATTTGTCGATGGAGATGTTGGCGTATTATCGGGATCATCATTTGCCCTTTGCGGAAATCCC
Organism: Chitinophagales bacterium; assembly: GCA_020630635.1. Taxonomy (GTDB): domain Bacteria; phylum Bacteroidota; class Bacteroidia; order Chitinophagales; family UBA2359; genus JAHDBB01. Next base: position 4,745 of record JAHDBB010000043.1, on the reverse strand, counting down.
TCCTCATAATCCAAAGTGTGAACGACTTTTTGAGGAAAATGCCCCTAAGATTACGTCTTTGACCAATGGCTTACAATACTACTTGGATAAAAATGATAATACAGAATTGATGTTACAATGTCAGGCGGCTAATGATGTGGAAAAGGTCTATTGGTTTATCAATGATCGGTTTTATCAGGCGGCGAGTGCGACGCATCCTTTGTTTTTTACTCCTACGGATCATCTGGTGAAGGTGTCTTGTGCGGATGATAAGGGACGGAATGAGGATGTGCGAATTAAGGTGGTTTATTTTTAAAATAATGGTGAATGATGAATTGTGAATTATAAATTTGGTTCATTCTTTTTGGAGCGAAGGGTTGGTGCGTTGTCGTGTTGGGAAGTCCCGCTATTCGCTCTTATAAATGCAGCCAACGTTTTACGAAGCCAACGCATTGCATTTATACCGCTACTATCGGGGCTAGTTGGTTGTGGTCTGAACGTTTGTATCTCTGCAAACTTGACAACTTTGGTTCATTTTGTGCTTGAAAGTTGTCAAATTGCGGAACAGTTTTTGCCACCGTTTTTGAAATGTTGTGTTCTTTTAAAAATTCGGCGACCCGTCTAAGTTTGCCTAAAATCAAAGAAAAGGTAAGTCGTTTCAATCGGATTGTTAACCAAGTAATGAACCTACAATCCGATTGATTTATATGAATAGACTCCTTTCTCTTTATCAATCGGATTGCCTCTACTTGGCGTGGGTAGCAATCCGATTGAAGCGAGACCTTCTTTTATTTGATTGTAAAATGGGGCAATAATTGTGGTTATACATAACGGCAAACTACTTTTAGATTCCGAAAGTCGAAAAGACTTTCCTGCATTTATAACCACAAGTCAAAAAGACTTGCGGGATTGAGTAAAATTGAGGAGTAAAGTGATTTTTTGAAAAATCTAAAATTAAAATGCCTTTATGTATACTTTAGACTGGTAGCCTCCGAGTTCACGTTGGTTCAGAAAAATTTGACAACTTTGGTTCATTTTGTGCTTGAAAGTTGTCAAATTGCGGTTCGTTTTTTGCTGCATTTTGTGAAGTATTGTGTCCTTTTAAAATTCTAAAACAGTTCTGTTTCTATAGGGGGAGACCACAACGAACTAGCCCCGATAGTAGTGGTATTCGTGTAGAAGCGTTGGCTTCGCAAAACTTAGCCACACGAATGAGAACGGATAGCGGGACTTTCCAACACGACGAAGTAATGAACCTTTCGCTCCTAAAAAAAAGAAAAAGGGAACACATCGGCTGATGCGCTCCCTTGAATAACATACTATTTATAAGATTAAAAAAAGACTATTTTCTTTTCTTGCCTTTCTTATTCTTTCTGTTAGACCCTTTCTTCTTGAAGTTAAAGTTTCCTTGATTACCTTTTTTCTCTGTCTTGGTAGTACTAGAGTCGGTAATTTTTCCTTTTCTAATCAATAACTTCTCCAATTTGGAAGCAGTAGAACCGTCTCCGCCTTCTTGTCCTCCGTCTAAATCTTTTTGGAGTTGAATTAGCTCATCCCATTTGTAATCGGCTGCTAAGGCTGCTTGTCTTGACCAAGTACTTGGTGAATGCATTTGGAAACTAGGACCGCCATCATCTAAGATTTTTTGTAACCTACTTTCTTCTGCTTCTGCCAATTGCTTCCAAGTAACAATACCGTCGTTGTTGAGTAATTCTTGGATTTTTGGACCAATGCCTTCGATGATTTGAAGGTTGTCTTCTTTTAATCCGTAAACCGAATCAACGTTGATGGTGTAAGTCGCTTCGATGGTTGTTTCGATGATATTTTCAGAATCCGTAACAGAGATATTTTCTAAGTCTTTTTGAGTAGTTTGCTCTTCAACTTCTTTGTCTAATCCAAACTCGCTCACTTTGACTTGCTCACCGACTTTGATGTTGGTAACATCTAAAGAATCAACGTCTTTTTGAGTAGTTGCATCGTCTAGTTCTAAATCTAAACCAAAATCACTTGGCTTGACTTGTTCAGGAACGTAGATGGTTTCAGTTGTGATCTCTGTAACAGTTACTTCGTTTTGAACATCGCCTTTGTCCTCAATGATGATTTCCTCAACTACAGGAGGTTTTTCTTCAATGATGGTTTTTTCGATAATAATTTCTTCAATTACCGTAGGAGCTTCTTCGATGATGGTTTTCTCAATGATGATTTCTTCCACTACTGGTTTTTCTTCAATAATGGTTTTTTCAACGATGATTTCCTCCACTACTGGTTTTTCTTCAATAATGGTTTTTTCAACGATGATTTCTTCCCTGATTGGTTCTACCTCTCTTCTTTCGAGTGTAAACTCTTTGGCTTCTAGTTCAGTATAACGCTTACCTGTACGGATGATTCTTTCCTTACCTGTACGATAGGTTTTGAGGTTAGTTGCTTGAATCTTTTGACGCTTGATTTCTTCACCTTTCTTGGTAACTTGTACCTCTTTGATGACCTCAACAGGAACTTCCTTGATGATTTCCACCTCTTTGATGACCTCCACTTCCTTGATGATTTCGATAGGAACTTCTTTGATGACCTCAATTTCTTTGATAACCTCTTTGATGACCTCCACTTCCTTGATGACTTCCACAGGTACTTCTCTAACAACCTCAACCTCTTTGATGACCTCAATAGGAATTTCCTTGATGACTTCGTGTGGAACTTGGATTTCTTTGACTACTTCAACAGGCACTTGTTTGATTACTTCAATCGTCTTGATGACTTCTACCTCATTGACAATGGTAATAGGCACTTCTTTGAGTACAGGAACTTCTTTGATGACTTCCACCTCACGAGGTACTTCTTTTGGTACTTCTTTGATGACTTCTACCGTTTCAAATACTGTTACTTCTTTGATGACCTCAACAGGTACTTCTTTGTAAACTTCGATTTCTTTGATAATTTCCACCTCGTTGACTACTTCAACAGGAACTTGTTTTACTACCTCAAAAATCTTTGGTACTTCGATGTTTCTGATAAGTTCAATAGGAATTTCTTTGGTCAACGTAATTTCTTTGATGGTTTGGACCTCTGTAGTTATTGTTACGGGCTTTTCTCTAACCACTTCTACCGTTTTGATTTTTTCTTCTCTATTGACAACTGCCACCGGTACTTCTCTAACCACCTCTACTTCTCTAATTTTTTCGAGTGTTGCTTCTACTTTGATCGGCACCTCTTTGATCATTTCTACTGGCTTAAGTACTTCAATAGAATTGATGACTTCAACAGGTACTTCTCTAAAGATTTCGACTGTATCTACTTTGTGTTCCACTTTTAATACCTCAACAGGTACTTCTTTGATCACTTCCACTTCTTTGATCACAGGAACTTGTTTGATTACTTCAACGAGCACTTCTTTGACTACCTCTACCTCTTTAATGACTTCTACCTCTTTGATGACTTGTACAGGTACTTCTTTGATAACGATCACCTCTTTGATGACCTCCACTTCTTTGATCACCTCTACGGGTACATCTCTATTTAATACAAATTCTTTGGCAACTTGCACCTCTTTAATCACTTCAACAGGCACTTCTTTGATCACTTCGACTTCTCTGATGACTTCGACTTCTTTGATGACTTCAACAGGCACTTCCTTCACAACTTCGACCTTTTTAACGACCTCAACTTCTCTTACTACTTCGACAGGTACTTCCTTGATGACCTCTACCTCTTTTACGACCTCTATTTCTTTGATCACTTCGATAGGGACCTCTTTGATAACAGGTACTTCTTTGAATACTTCTACCTCTTTGATCACCTCAACGGGTACTTCTTTGATCACCTCAACGGTTTCAATGGAAGTAACTTCTTTGAACACTTCTACAGGTACTTGTTTAATAACTTCTACTTCTTTTATAACTTCTACCTCTCGTACAACTTCGACAGGTACTTCTTTGAATACTTCTACTCTTTCAATAACAGGCACCTCTTTGATAATTTCAACGGGAACCTCTTTTATAACCTCGATCTCACGAGGTACTTCAACTGTTTTAATAACTTCAACAGGTACTTCTTTAATAATTTCAACCTGTTTAACAACCTCATGAGAAGTTGTCAAACCATCCTCAATCAAGACATTGAATACCGCTTCGGCTTGCGCTTTGTTTAGGTCTGTGGCTTTCCGAAGACGACTAACAAACGTGCTTTTTCTAAGTTTCATGAATTTGTTATTTAATTTAAGTATCTGAATATTTATTGAGTTAAGATACTTTAATGAAAAAATGATTATTTATGAATATATATTATTTCCTGTTGAAATGACAGGCTATCCAAAAACTTTAATATGTTTGTTGAACATAAAAGATTTTTCATATAAAATATGGTTATTGAATAGCAATAGTGAGGCTTTAGAACATTGGTAGGAAGAAGATTATATATTTGAAGTTTTTCCATAGATGTATTGTTTCAACTAAACAAAGTTATTTAAAAAGTATATAAATTTGTTTTATTAAAACATTGGTTTAAAGCCTTCCATCAAAGTTAAAAATATGACGCATAAAGATAGTTAAAGTCATGGAATAAAAACAAATAAATTTGTATAATATTAAATTTAAATAATATACAAAATACCTTTCTTGTCATTTCTATTATAGATACATCCAACTATCTTGTTGGTATTCTTTGAGCCAACTGTCTTTGATTATTTCTAACTGATAGTTTTTGGAACCTTTCCATTGTAATAACAGCATACACCCGTGTGGTAGTATCTTATCTCTATTAAATTCTAATTC